>CAZVKW010000067.1:11120-17459 GCA_964627945.1 uncultured Lentimicrobiaceae bacterium | reverse complement strand
CGATAGCAATTCTGATTGAACATCTATATCCAGTTTCCGGGTATCGGTATTATAGGTAGTACCAATTTCAACTGTAGCAACAGCATCCTCTTCAATAATTCCCGAAATTTTCGTGGACCAGTCACCGGGTCCAACAACATATGAACCACCACTGCTCATCCGGTTAATAATTCCATTCGGATTACCAGCGACTGAAACACCAAAAAAGTCATCCCAGTCAGTACTGGCTTCACAAGTAAAATCGTCGTCAAATGGCACTCCCTGCACGGTTGAAAAATAACCTGCATGAACACCGATTACGATAACTTTTCCTTCGTAAAGCTCCTGTAATTCAAGGGCTTTCTTTCCAGCTGTCGGACAATTAACACAGAGATGACCTGTATAGTCCTCAAGCAAAACTTTTTTTGTTGCAGTTCCGACAGGATTTGATCCACCTTGTTTATAAGGCATTTCGATTTTGTCGCAGGATTGAACCATCAGGAACAAAAAAGAAAGTATAAAGATTTTTTGTAAGGTTTTCATAGGTCAGAAATTAGAAACTTGTTGTAATTGTGATCGTTAAACCACTAGCAGCAGGAACCTGCCTGCAAACGCCACCTACACATAAAACGCCTTCACTCTGACGTCCGTAGGTAAGGGCCAAGCGGCTTGATTCGTGAGTATAACCAGCAGAAACAATATAATAATGGTTCTGGGCATCTTTATCCGGATTGCCGTAATTATACTGGTCAGCGAGTGTGAAAAACCATTTCGGAGCAATGGTGTATTCAACCAGCGCTGAAGCCCAGTTGCCGTCATCCTGTTTGGTCCAAAGGCCTTGAAGCTCAAAACGTAAAGATTTTTCGGGACGGAATGACCAGGTAATGTCAGCAACTCCAATATTGGCTTTCACTGCTTCTTCGCCCGGATGGCCTTCCATGGTTGCAATATCATAATACAGGTTCATATACTGAACTACAGCTTTCCATTTCGGACTGAATTTATGATCGATATCAATATTGAAATCGCGGAAGAAAATCTGGTCTGAAACTTTGAAAAAATCGGATTTGTAACCAATAGTCCCTGGTACACTGATAGCCGTTGTATCGCTTGCTGCATCACGGACAATATCATTTACCTGACTGAAATTCACTGCAATGCCGGTTCCGTATTTACCACCGAGCTTGCTGCCTTTCTTGATTTTATAATTCAACTGAAACTGCAAACCCATTTCGCCGCCTGGCTGTGTGGCGTATGGATATTTGGCTGTCAGACTGTAAGCATGTGTGCGGTTGATCGGAGGCAGGAAATTGATATCCAAAGCGTTAGAAGTTACACCACGATCCGATTTAAAACTCATATTATCAACTCTTTTCAACTGTAACGACATCCCAAATCCTTTCTGAGAATAAGAAAGTGAAGAAAGCATCGTCTGACCGGGTTTGTAGATAAAATTATTCATGGCTGAGGGATCATTGATCTTATTGCCATATTCGGTCATAAAACCAAACTTACCGATATTCATATTGATTCGTCCGGCAAAAGCACCCACATTCTGAGGAAGATTGAAAAGCGGATCTGCATCACGCTGGTATTTGCTCACACCACTGGCACCAAGGGTGATTCTCACTTTAGATGATTCCCAGGCTGGAATGAGGGAGTTCAGATCTGCCTCAGCATCCATTCCGCGAACAATACCACGACTGTTGCGTTCATATTTATCCCAGAAAAAACGCTGACTTCCATAAAGCGCCTTGATCGTCAGTCCATTGGTTGGTCTGATCACGACACGAACACCATTCAGTGCATTATCATAACCCAGTGTCCATTCTTCGTAAGTTCGAAGAATCAATCCGTTACCAAATTGTTCATAAAAATCACCCACTGTAACTCCAATAAATCCATTGTCATAGGTAGCCCATATATTCGGAAATCCGTTTCCCTCCTGCCGTGAATCGAAACCTGAAATTGGTGTCAGGTAAGCTTCATAACGTATTCCGGCCGAAAAATCTCCATAATGGTAAGTGATTTTTCCAAAACCGTTGATGCCCATCCGCCGGCCACCGATCACCGAATCAGTGATCCCAAGGGCTTCGTCGGCCTGATAAACTTGTCCATCGACCTGAAAACTACCGTTGATTTCGGCTTTTTTGATAAAATCCTGCGCCCTTGCCGATACAGCAATGACCAAAACGAAAAGGACAAACAGAGCTCTTTTCATAGGTAAATATTTTATATAATCTATTGTAAATGAATTATTTGCCAACAAGGGCCTTCACTTTTTTGTACAATTCCAGTTCAGCACCTTCAAAATAGGAAGTATGCTGCGAAACAATATTGCCCTGTCCGTCGAGCAGGAAGGTGTGGGGAATCATATTCACATTCATTGCGCGTTTGAAATCGCTGTTCACATCGAGTAAAACATCAAACTCCCAGCCTTTTCCGCTAACAAGTGGCTGAACCTTGGCTGTTGAACGTGAATCGTCGATCGAAACTGCATAAATCTTCACTCCGGTTTCTTCCTGCCATTCAGCATAATGTTCGTTAAATGCATCGAGCTCTTTCTGACATGGTTTGCACCACAATGCCCAGAAACTGATGATGATTGGTTTGCCGTCGTTAGCAATATCTGCTGTGTTAAAATTCATTCCCTCAAGGGTTTTCAGGGTAACAGAAGGAACTTTGGCAACAGCTTTGGTTTCCTGAGCATACGTTGTAATTCCGATCATGAGGACCAAAACGGCGAGAAATAATTTTTTCATACGGTAGCTTAAATTAAGGGATATAGACTTCTAAAAGTTTACAGTTTCCTTTCGGATATAATTCGATTTCATCAATTAAATTCGGAATAAGAACAGTTTCGGATAAAGCAAGATGCATCGCCTGACCATCCCAGCGAAGTTCACACGATCCATCTACACACATAAGAATCACAAACGAATCAATTTCGCTGTAATCTTTTCGTAGAGGCTTGTTCAGATCGACAAGATTGGTAGTAAAAAATTCACAGTTAACGAGGCTTGAGGAACCATCAGGCTTAATGCGATATTTCGTTTTTGCCTCCGTCTCGTTTTCAAAATCAATGGCTTGCAGCGCTTCAGCAGTGTGTAACTGACGACCAATTCCTTTATTATCAACCCGATCCCAGTCATAAACACGGAAAGTATTGTCGCTTGTTTGCTGAATTTCGGCTATCAGTAAACCAGGTCCGAGCGCATGAATTTTGCCGGACGGAATAAAAAAGACATCCTCTTTCTTTGCGTCAACAAATTGCAAAATATCTTTTATCTTTTTGTTATTCAATGCTTTCTGATAGGTATCCTGATCTATTTTCTGATTGAAACCACTGATTAACTGCGCATGATCATCTGACTGAAGCACATACCACATCTCTGTTTTTCCGGAGCCAATATGCATTTTTTCGGCCAGCTCATCATCGGGATGCACCTGAACCGAAAGCCAGTCGTTTGAGTCGATTACTTTAACAAGAATCGGAAAAACATCGCCATAGGTGTCGTAAACTTTCTCTCCGACAAGATCGCCCATATACACTTCTACCAGCTCATTGAGTTCGTTTCCGGCCAGAAAACCATTGGTTACCACACTCGGATCATCGTTCACTCCCGAAACGAGCCATGCTTCACCGCAATTGGGTAAATCACCAACGTTATGCTTCAGTATTTGACTGATTTTCTGTCCACCCCAGATTTTTTCCTTATAAACAGGGGTAAATTTGAAAGGATATAGGATATCCATCTGCGCTCTTTTGCGCAAAAGTAAGTATTTATCTGTAATCGCAAACCGACAAAGAACTACATAAATTGAATCCTGAGGCGACTGATCAGGCTGAATGCTGCCAATCCCTTCTGTCTGAACCACCGAAACTCCTACCTTTGTTTTTCAAACGAAATTGTATGAAAAGTATTTGTGTGTTTTGCGGAAGTAGTCTTGGTCAAAAGGCGATCTATCGCGAAACAGCTGCCATTCTAGGGAAAATGCTGGCAATGAATCAGATAGAATTGGTTTATGGGGGTGCGAATGTCGGAATCATGAAAGTTCTGGCCGACAGTGCTTTGCAAAATGGAGGACAGGTCACGGGCGTAATGCCGCAAAATCTGATCGATAAGGAAGTTGCCCATCAGTCACTTTCTAAATTTCATATTGTACAGTCGATGGCCGAACGTAAGGAACTCATGGTTCAGCTTTCAGATGCCTTTATCGCACTTCCGGGTGGTTTCGGTACTCTGGACGAACTATCTGAAATACTGACTTTCAATCAATTACGTATCACTGATAAACCACTTGGATTTCTGAATGTGGATGGCTATTTCGATGCACTTTTCAGTTTTATCGACCATGGTGTGAAAGAAGGTTTCATACGGGCTGAGCATCAGCAAAACCTCATCATTGCGGATAATTGTGAATCCATTTTCACGAAACTAAATGAATATCAGCCTGTTTCGATGGGAAAATGGTTGAAAGACATTAAAACAGAAAGCAATTTATCATGATCGTGATTGGCATCACCGGTACACTTGGCGCAGGCAAAGGAACCATTGTCGATTTCCTGATCCGCGAAAAGGGATTCAGACATTATTCTGTGCGATCTTTTCTGATTCGTGAAATTGAGAAACGTGGAATTCAGGTGGATCGCGACAGCATGACTTCTGTAGCAAACGAGCTAAGAGCCAATCATTCACCAAGTTATATCACAGATTGTCTCTATGAGGAAGCCCTCGAACATGGCGTTAACTGCGTGATTGAAAGTATTCGTACACCCGGTGAAATCACTTCACTCCGCAAAAAAGGCGCGTTTACACTCTTTGCGGTCGATGCCGATCCTGAGACACGTTATGCCCGAATCACGGAACGAAAATCGGAAACTGATGCCATTTCGTTCGAAACTTTTATTCAGAACGAAACCCGTGAAATGAATTCGGATGATCCGAACAAGCAAAATCTGAAAGCCTGTATCAGTCAGGCTGATTTTGTGTTTAACAACAATGGAAGCATGCAGGAATTGATCAAACAAGTGGAAAATGTACTCAAACAAATGATATTATGAGCGAAAATCAGGCTGAAAACAAGGTGCACCAGCGGCCAAGCTGGGACGAATACTTTATCCGACTTGCAGATACCGTTGCCAGTCGAGCCACCTGCGACCGGGGTCGAAGCGGATGCGTGATCGTGAAAGACCGGCAGATTCTGGTTTCGGGATATGTGGGATCACCGCGTGGAATGGCGCATTGCGACGAAGTCGGGCATTTACTGAAACAGGTGATTCATGAAGACGGAAAAGTTACCCAACACTGCATGCGCACAGTTCATGCCGAACAGAATGCCATTACTCAGGCCGCCCGACGTGGAATTGGTCTCGACGGAAGTACCTTATATTGCCGCATGACTCCATGCCGCACCTGCGCCATGCTCATCATCAACTGCGGAATTGTTCGCGTGGTCTGTGAAAAGAAATACCATGCCGGACTTGAGACAGAACATATGTTTAAAGAAGCCGGAGTTGAAATTTGTTTCTTTTCGGAAGAAATTCAAAAATATTGATTTACTGGCTTTTACCTAGTAAAAATGTATAAATATCATTGAATTTGTACAGTCCGAACAGTTGTGCGGATGTGATAAGGATTACCACAATAATTACCCATTTTACAAAAACGACGCCTTTTTGAATCGCCATATGTGAGGCGATATAAGCGCCAAGAATATTTCCAATAGCGTGAATGAGTCCGAATTGCCAGTTCACCGCGCCATTCATGAGAAATACAACCAATGTAAATGGAGTATACAACAAAACGATCCACACTTTGATCGCATTGGCTCTGACCAGATCATAACCAGCACCCAGAACGATCGCGGCAAGCAAAAAATAACCGACGCCAACCTGCACGAATCCACCATACAAACCAATCAGAAACATCACAATCATTTGCATCCAGCTCACTTTTTGCTTCATCTTGTCTTCGCGCCCCATCAGGTATTTGGAAGAATCGAAAAAGAGAAAGAAAATCATAATGATCATCACCACTGCAAAGGCTTTCTCGAAAGCCTCTTTCTGGATGTCAACCGCAATCTGAGCCCCAATTACTGAACCAATAACGGCTGGCAAAGCAAGCCAGGTTCCTTTCCTGAAATCGAGAACGTTCTTTTTCCGGAATGTACTTACTGATGTGATATTCTGTAAGATAACAGCAATTCTGTTGGTGCCGTTTGCAATATCAATCGGTAAACCTAGAAAAAGAAAAATGGAAATGGAAATGATGGTTCCGCCTCCGGCAAGGGTGTTGATGAAACCGACAAAAACTCCGGAAACGATGAGCGCAACAATTTCGAGCCAGGACAGCATAG
>CAZVKW010000067.1:5901-11020 GCA_964627945.1 uncultured Lentimicrobiaceae bacterium | reverse complement strand
ATCACTTTTTTGAAACGACTGAAAACTTCGTGCAATAAGCTTTCATCCAGTGGTTTGAGGAAGCGTAAATCAAAATGAGCTACTGAAATTCCATTCATTTCAAGCGAATCGAGTGCTTTCACAACTTCATTACCTGGTTTGCCGAGTGAAACAACAGCGACATTATCACCGTCGCGGAGTTTTCTGCCTTTTCCGGTTTCAATTTTTTCAAATCTCTCAGGCATGTTCTGATTGGCAGTTTTACCGCGCGGATAGCGGATCACAAATGGTCCGGCATCATGAAACTGACTGCTGTACATCATACTGGCGAGTTCGGTTTCATCCATTGGTGCGGCAATAACAAGATTGGGAATGCAGCGTAAAAAAGCAAGATCAAATACACCGTGATGGGTAGCGCCGTCTTCGCCAACCAATCCGGCTCGATCGAGACAGAAAACAACCGGAAGTTTCTGCAACGCAACATCATGAATTACCTGATCATAAGCTCTTTGAAAGAATGTTGAATAGATGCAACAATAGGGCTTCAATCCTTCTGTGGCCATTCCGGCAGCCAAAGTAACAGCATGTTGTTCGGCAATAGCCGTATCGAAAGTGCGTTCCGGAAAACGTTTTTTCATGCCGGTAAGCGAACTTCCGCTGAGCATTGCCGGACTGATGACCATGATTTTCTCGTTTTCTTCGGCCAACCGGATCATGGTTTTTCCAAAAACATCCTGATACAACAACTGGTAATCGGGATCACATGGCGCCGGGACAGACCACGAAGGTTTTCCTTTGTGGGTAATTAAATGCAATAATTTGAGTCCGGGAACATCTTTTATGGCTTCAAGGGCAGGTATTAATTCATCGAGATTATTCCCATCAATCGGACCAAAACACTGAACACCAAAGGCTTCGAAAAATGGATTAGAAATTTCTCCGGAAGTTTTTTTAGCCTGATTCGCAAGATAATCACGCAAAGCACCCATCGTGGGATCAATCGACATACCATTGTCATTGAGAATGATCAACAGATTGGGATTCAGTTCACCGGCATGATTCAAAGCTTCGAAGAACATGCCTGCTGTCATGGCACCATCGCCTACTACAGCAATATGTTTGCGATCAGTTTCGCCCAATCGGGCAGAAGCAAGTGCCATCCCAAGCGCAGCCGAAACAGCTGTGGACGAATGCCCTACTCCAAATGAATCGTATTCACTTTCGGAACGCGAAGGAAAACCACTGATACCATTGAGTTTACGAATAGATTTGAGAGCTTCTTTCCGACCAGTCAATACTTTGTGGGCGTATGTTTGATGTCCGACATCCCAAACAAGTCTGTCGTATGGTGTATTGAAAACAAAATGCAAAGCGATCGTGAGCTCCACCACGCCTAACGAACTGGCCAGATGACCGGGGTGACCGATTTTACCGGAATTCAGCAATACCCGCAATTCCGACGAAAGGATTTTCAACTCAGACAGACCAAGAATTCGAAGGTCTTTGGGTAAGTTGATCTTTTCAATAAGCGAGGAAGTATTTTGCATATATAACAAGTAATCAATCTGTTAAATCAAATCTATTAAATAATAATTAAAATGAAACTCTAATAGAAAGGAGTCCATGAAAGAGTAAAATGCTAAAATTCGGACAAAATAAGCTTTAATCCATTAATCTGTCGAAATTGTGTATCAGCAGTGAGCAAAGGAAGATCCAGATACATTGCGGTTGCAGCAACTATTGCGTCAGGAAGTTTCAAGTTACTATTTTGGAGTAATTCTTTGGTATACTTCTTAATTCCTGGATTCAAATCCATAATAAAACAATGATCTACTAAATCCTGAATAACAAGTAATTCTGCTGGCTTAAGCCCTTTTTTTCCAAACAATTCCAGTTCGGAAATGACAGAAATCCAAACTTGTCTTCCATCCAGATACTCCTCGGCCATTGAATTGCCTTGTAGAAGATAAATTAGTGGATTGGTATCTGATACAATACTCTTACCACTCATTTCTTAGCTTTTTCTGATATTCAACTGGATCTTCATTCCATTGAACCTTACCGGAATAGTCAGCCGATTTAAGAACCTTAGATTGCTTCATCTTCCTAAGTGCTTCATTCAACTTTTTCTTTCCTGCTGATTTATTGATTATCACGACCATAATGATCTTAATTTTAAGACAAAGATAGGTGAATTCAAATAAAAAGAATCGGAAGGTCCTTTATAGAATATCACTCTCTCAACTCAAGTTCTACAATTCTGGACATAGAAAATGAATAAAATAATTTGTTTAACCAGATAAAATATTATAAAAATCCCAGCTCCAGTCTTGCTTCTTCCGAAAGCATCGAAGGATCCCAGGTCGGTTCAAAAGTGAGTTCAATCTCAGCCGAAGTCACTCCTTTTACCAAAGCGACCTTCTCCTGAACTTCGTTGGGCAAACTTTCTGCCACAGGACAATTGGGCGATGTGAGTGTCATTCTGATTTTCACATGCGCCTCATCACTGATGGAAATTTCATAAATAAGTCCTAATTCATAGATATTTACCGGTATCTCGGGATCATACACCGAACTGAGTACGATGATGACATTTTTTTCTATTTCGGCGCGTTCTTCAGCGTTCATATTACAATTGTGTTGATTTTAACTGGTACACCTTGGCGTACAATTTCATTTGTTTCACCATCGAAAGCAATCCATTCGATCGGGTGGGTGAAAGATGTTCCTTCAATCCGATCTGATCGAGAAAATCGGTTTCTGCTTCCATGATTTCATCCGGACTGTGTCCGCTAAACACCCTAATCAACAGATTTACAATACCTTTCGTAATAACAGCATCGCTATCGGCACTGAAACTGATTTTTCCATCTGCAAAGGCAGCATGCAGCCAAACCCGTGACTGACATCCATTGATCAGGTAATTATTGGTTTTATACTGCGAATCGATAAGTGGACAATCTTTGCCCATCTCGATCAGGTAATTGTATTTATCCATCCAATCGTCAAATATCGAAAACTCTTCAATGATCTGATTCTGTGTTTCTAAGATGGTCATATTCAATTGATTTGAAAAAAAATTATGATGTTTAAGAAAGCATCATGACCGCTTTTTTTAAGGCAGCCACCAAAGCATCCACATCTTCAAAGGTATTATAAACAGCAAAAGAGGCGCGCATCGTTCCCACGATTCCAAATTGTTTCATCACGGCTTGTGCGCAATGATGTCCGGTGCGCACAGCAATTCCTAGTTTATCAACAATCATTCCGGCATCATAAGGGTGGATATTCCCCAAAAGAAATGAAATAACTCCAGCCTGATGCTCTGCCTGACCGATAAACCTCAGACTATCGACCGTTTTCAATTGTTCGATAGCATAGTGCAACAATTCTTCTTCGTGTTTTGCAATATTCTGAAATCCAATATCTTCTATAAAATGAATGGCCGTTTCAAGCGCCAGAACTGCTCCGACATTTGGTGTTCCGGCTTCAAATTTGAAAGGCAGAACATTAAAACTGGTTTCCTGAAAATCGACTTCATCCACCATTTCACCTCCAAACTGATAGGGCGGCATGGCATTCAGCCATTTTTCCTTTCCGTAAAGAACACCAACACCCATGGGTGCATACATTTTATGTCCCGAAAAAACAAGGAAGTCGCAATCCAGATCCTGAACATCCGTTTTCAGATGTGCGACCGACTGCGCAGCATCAATCACAACCGGAATATCGTATTCATGGGCCATCCGGATCATTTCTTTCACCGGATTGATGGTTCCGAGCACATTCGAAACATAGGTAAACGAAACAATTTTCGGCTTTTGCTTCAATAATTCAGCATATTGAATCAAATCAAGTTCACCGTTTTCCTTCAGTTCAGTGATTAGAAATCGCGCCTTGCGCTCATGACACAACTGCTGCCAGGGAACAAAATTGGAATGATGTTCCATGCTGGTCACCAATACTGAATCACCTTCATTTACAAGCATTTTCCCCAAAGAAGAGGCAATCAGATTGATCGATTCGGTAGTTCCTTTTGTGAAAATTACTTC
This sequence comes from uncultured Lentimicrobiaceae bacterium, assembly GCA_964627945.1. Classification (GTDB taxonomy): domain Bacteria; phylum Bacteroidota; class Bacteroidia; order Bacteroidales; family F082; genus CAJBPB01. Next base: position 6,989 of record CAZVKW010000067.1, on the reverse strand, counting down.
ATGAGAATGTTTTGCCCCTATAAAAGATGCAACCGATTTGCGTGCATTTTCGAAGTTCACGGTTCCCTGATTGCTCAGAAAATGAACACCCCTGTGTATATTGCTGTTTTCCAGTTCATACCATTTTCTCAATCTATCTATCACAATAACAGGCTTTTGCGTGGTAGCTCCGTTATCTAGATATACCAATTGCTTCCCATACACCTTTTGATCGAGTGCCGGAAACTGAGAACGGATATGCTGAACATCCCAATCCATGATCAGATTTTAGTTAGGTCTATGTCGAAAAAATATTCCTTTTCGGGCGCTCCGCAATGTAAAACACATTTTTCGCAAACGGAAAGTTCGCCTCTCAGACGCTTTTTTACCATATCATCAATACGTTTCTGCAATGCTTCGATGCTGATATGGCTAATAATATCTGCCGCGAAGGCATACATCAGCAAGAGTCGCGCATTTTCGCTGCTGATCCCCCTCGACCGAAGATAAAACATGGCTTCCTGATCCAGCTGACCAATGGTAGCACCATGACTGCATTTCACATCGTCGGCATAAATTTCGAGGAAAGGCATGGTGTTTACTGTGGCTGTGGATTTCAGCAGAATATTGTTGTTGTTCTGGTAAGCATTGGTTTTCTGTGCGTTACGGGCGACGAAAATATGTCCGTTGAAAACTGCTGATGCCTCTTCATCAAGAATTCCCTTGAATTTTTCGGTACTGGTGCAATTTGGTGCCTTGTGATTGATATAAATCTGATTATCTATATGTTGGCTACGATCCATCAGATAGAGTCCGAGTACTTCAGCCTCTGCGTTTTCGCCTTCCAGATCGACTGTGATATTATTTCGGATCAATCCACCGTTGAAGGTAAGTGTATTCGTTTTGATACCTGAATTAGCTTCCTGACGAATAAAAGTTGAGTTGATGAGTCCGGATTGATTGTTGATATTCTGCAACTTATACAATTCCAGATGAGCATTTTCACCTACAAAGATCTCAGTAACAGTATTGATCAGGCTGCTGAACTGATTGATCGAATCGTCGCAGTGCATCAGATTTAAACTGCTGTTACGACCCAGAATGATCAG
>CAZVKW010000067.1:4644-5801 GCA_964627945.1 uncultured Lentimicrobiaceae bacterium | reverse complement strand
TTTGGAAGTGTGGTAAGCTCGTTTTCACGATCGGTATACCAGCCATTGAGCAATGAAATGATCAGAGTATCAAAGTTATGTACTTCACAACGAAACATTTCCTGCAGGTCCTTACCCACGATGGGAGGTTCTATTTCAACCGAAAAATGATCGTCTGTCAGGTCTTCGATGGGTGTATGACGCCATTTTCCTTCCTTGCTTGTGGGAAAACCATGCATCCTGAAATGACTGATGGCTTCTTTTCGCTGTTGCGACACACTGGGAGTATCATTCACTGAAACAGGTCCGGCAATCTTGTCGAACTGAAGTATCAGCGATTCACTCAGCGTGGCTGTTGATGCTATTGATTGTTGATCCATTTTCTTTAGAGTCCAGAAGTGGCTGAATACTGTTCTTTAATCCATTCGTAGCCTTTTTCCTCGAGCTCAAGAGCCAGGTTTTTACCTCCGGATTTTACGATGCGGCCATCGAACAATACATGCACGAAATCGGGAACGATATAATCCAGAAGTCGCTGATAATGTGTGATAACCACAAAAGCATTGTCGTCAGAACGCAGTTCATTTACGCCTTTGGCAACCACTTTCAGGGCATCGATATCGAGTCCGGAATCAGTTTCATCAAGAATGGCGAGCGAGGGCTGCAGCATGGCCATCTGGAAAATCTCATTTTTTTTCTTCTCTCCGCCCGAAAATCCTTCATTCACCGAACGGTTGGTTAGTTTTGAATGTATCTCAACGAGCTTCTTCTTTTCTTCCATCAGTTTGAGAAACTCCCCTGCCGGAACAGCTGGAAGTCCGCGATACTCGCGCTGTGCATTCAAAGCGGTACGCATGAAATTGGTCATGCTTACTCCCGGAATCTCTACAGGATATTGGAAACTGAGGAAAATTCCTTCATTGGCGCGTTCTTCAGCTGGCATTTCGTTGATGAGTTTATCACGAAACCAGATTTCACCTTTGGTAATCTCATAACCTTCGCGGCCTGTGATTGCGGCTGCCAGTGTACTCTTACCGGTTCCATTCGGTCCCATGATAGCATGTACTTCGCCTTTGTTCACGCCGAGATTCAGTCCTTTGATGATTTCCTTGCCGTTGATGGAAACGTGTAAGTTCTTTATATTGAGCAACATATTTTGAAAAATGTTTATTCTATTT
>CAZVKW010000067.1:0-4544 GCA_964627945.1 uncultured Lentimicrobiaceae bacterium | reverse complement strand
GAATATTTCACCTCGGCCTGCTCGTGGGCAATGATCTCGACAATCGCAGCATGCAACTGATTTTCGTCGCGCATGGGAGCGGTGCAACCTTCCATATAACTCACATAGCTGCTGTCGTCGGCGATGATAAGGGTACGTTCGAACTGACCAGTATTGGCCGCATTGATGCGGAAATAAGTCGAAAGTTCAAGTGGACAACGAACGCCTTTCGGGATATAACAGAACGATCCATCACTGAAAACAGCCGAATTCAGCGCTGCATAATAATTATCGGTATAAGGAACCACGGTTCCCATATATTTCTTAACCAGATCAGGATGATTTTTTACAGCCTCACTGAAAGAACAGAAAATCACGCCATGCTTTGCCAAAGTATCCTGAAAAGTTGTCTTCACCGAAACACTGTCGATCACAGCATCCACAGCCACTCCGGTGAGCTTTTTCTGTTCGTCGAGCGAAATACCAAGTCTGTTGAAGGTATCGAGCAACTCGGGATCAACCTCATCCAGACTGGCAAGTTCCTTTTTTTTGGGAGCAGCATAAAAAATGATCGACTGATAATCGATGACCGGATGATGCAAATGCGCCCATTCAGGTTCAGCCAGGGTAAGCCAGTGACGGTATGCTTTGAGCCGGAAAGCTAGCATCCATTCGGGCTCTTCCTTTTTAGCGGAGATGAATCGTATCGTGTCTTCTGTAAGTCCGCATGGCGCCGTATCATTTTCGATATCTGTGTAAAATCCGAATTTATAGTCGCCCTGCGTAACCTCATCAAGAATATTGGTACCAGGATTATTTTCCATTGAAATTCACTTATTTAGATTTATTTTAAATAAGGCTGCAAAGATAACGAATTCGCATGAAAGAGCGGGATTCTGACCGGTATATTTTTAGTAAATATCAAGAGGCTAGCAGTTGCCGACAAATGAATGATTTAGCATTTACCTGTCATTTTAAATTTTCAGAATCAACTGTTTCATAGTATTAATTCGGTTCAGGTGTGATATATGTAAGTTAATTCGGTAATTGTGTAATGTATTCCGGAGGCCGAAGGAATACTTTTGACGTTCATAATAATTCAATTAAATACCTTAGAAAATGAAAAAATCACTTTTTATTGCACTTATGATGGTTTTTACCCTGGGAGCCAGTGCTGCCTTTGCAAACAATTCAAGTCCAAAGAGTAAACCAGAAACGCCGGCTATTACCAACAAAACGGAAAACAAGCTGACTGACGAAGAAATGAGTCGTTTAACCAAACGCATCGAAGTAATCCGCGACATGGATAAATCGACGCTTACGCTTGTTGAAAAACGTGAATTACGAAAAGAACTCAAAGGCATCAAAGAAAAGGTACGCGAAAGTGGTGGATATGTATACATTGGTGCCGGAACACTTGTTCTTATCATCATCCTGCTTATCATTCTTCTTTAATCTATTATTTGTCTGATTATAAAGCTTTTAACTTTATAATCAGACAAATTTTTGACCTATTACAGTTCAAAATAACACGATCATGAGCAGTTTTTTGCATCCTGAAAATTGTTTGAAGATTAATAAATACATCCCGTTTAACGTTCATCAGAATGCAAAATTCAATTCATGCAGGCATAGATTGAGATTAGTTTCCCAAACTATTGAGTTAAAATATTGGCTGATTTGCATGGTTCTTTTCGGGTTTGTGCCCGAACTTGTGTCGCAGCAATATTTTCAACAGGAAGTCAATTTCAGGATTGAAGTTACGCTCAATGATAAAAAACATGAATTAAGTGCTTTTGAATCAATTGAATACATCAACAATTCACCAAACAAACTGGAATTTCTATATTTTCATCTTTGGCCAAATGCTTATTCCAGCAACAGATCTGCTTTAGCCAAACAGATTTTCAGCATGAATGGCAAATCGAAATTGTTCAATGATCCTGTTTTGAATGGTTACATTGATTCGCTCGATTTCAGCGTTGATGGTCAAAGCCTTCGATGGCAGCTTTTGCCTGAAACTTCAGATATTTGCCAAATCTGGCTGAATAAGGCGCTCATGCCAAGAGACACCATCATCATTACAACACCTTTTCATGTGAAAATTCCGGAAGGAGTCACTTCCCGTTTGGGACATATTGGCGAATCCTACCAAATCTCACAATGGTTTCCTAAACCGGCTGTTTTTGACTGCATTGGCTGGCATCCAATGCCATATCTTGATCAGGGAGAATTCTATTCGGAATTTGGCAGTTATGATGTAAGTATAACACTTCCTGATAATTACATTGTTGCTGCAACCGGCAATCTGCAAAATGAGCAGGAAAAAATATGGCTTGATAAACAAGCTGCAGATACTACATGGAAAACGACCATAAACGGAGATGTATCGATGTTTCCTACCTCATCTGTCAGGATGAAAACACTCCGTTTTACTGAAACGGATATTCATGATTTTGCCTGGTTTGCCGACAAAAGGTTTCATGTCATAAAAGGCATAGTGAAGCTTCCTGAATCCGGTCGCGAAGTGTCGACATGGCTGATGTTTACGAATCAGCAGGCGAATCTGTGGAAAGATGCCATGCCCTATGTGAATGATGGAATACGTAATTTTTCAGTATGGTTGGGTGATTATCCGTATAACAGTTTCACGGCTGTGCAAAGCGCATTAAACGCAGGTTCAGGAATGGAATACCCCGGTATTACTGTAATCGGACTTGCTTCGGATGCTTTTGCGCTCGAAGAAGTGATTACCCATGAGATAGGACATAACTGGTTTTACAGTACGCTGGCTTCGGATGAGCGCAGGTTTCCATTCATGGATGAAGGCACTACAAGCGCTTATGAAAGTAAATATCTGAACGAAAAATATCCGGAAAGGAAGCTCTGGGAGTACATTTTCAAAGAGAAAAAACAAGCCAGATTTTTTCATATTGAAGATATGCCCGCAAGTCGGATTGATGAAATTGAATGGCTTTCTCTGGTAAGAGAAAATGACGAACAGGCCATCAATCTGGCAGCCCCCGACTACACTTTCCAAAACTACAATGCCATCCTTTATTCGAAGGCCGCTCTGGGATTCAATTATCTGAGGGCATATCTGGGAGATTCAGTTTTTGATGCCAGCATGCACGATTATTATCGCATCTGGAGATTCAGACATCCTCAGCCGGATGATCTTCGCGATATTTTTGAATCCCATACTAACAAAGACTTTTCCTGGTTTTTTTGTGATTTTGTCGGAACAACAAAAAGACTTGATTATCAAATAATTCGCTTTGAAAACCAGAAATTGCTCATCAAAAACAAAGGTGAATTGACTTCACCTTTGCTAATTGCCGGAATAACAGGTGATTCCGTTTGTTTTGAACAATGGGTGGAAGGATTTGCTGGACAACAATGGATCGATGTTCCCATTGGTAAATACTCCGAACTCAGGATCGATCCAGGGCATATCACCCCAGAAATCAACAGGCTTAACAACAATATCCATGTAAATGGCTATTTCAAAAAAATTGATAAAATACAGACACAACTGACCTTTTCAATTGAAAACCCTGACAAACGAACATTGATGTATATTCCAGCCATCAACTGGACCCGCGAAGATGGATTTATGCCGGGAATCGCTTTCCATAATGGGTTCCTTGTTCCCAAGCCGATTGAATATTTCATTATGCCATTCTTTTCATTTAAAAATACCGATCTGGCAGGCTATGGGAAAATTTCATACAATATCACTCCCTATGATGCTTTCATTCGGAAAGCAGCTTTTATTCTGGAAGGAACGCAATACGGTGCCCCTGAAAATCAAAACTATCACAGTATCAGGGTCGGGGCAGAACTTTTTTTAAGAGCCCGAAAAATGAACCGCCCATTGCGACAGAAAGTCTTCGGATATTATGTCACAGCATCTGATTTGAATCAAATTCTACAAGCTGAAAAAGCCAAAATGCAATCATTCATACAATTAGGTTATCAAATAGAAAAGATTGGATACATTAATCCTTTTACCTTATTGATTTTGAGTGAAATAAACCAATCCTATCAAAAAGCCTCTATAGAGTTGAATTATCGCTACAGCTACTATGGAAAGGATCGTGGTCTGGATATTCGGTTTTTTACAGGTTGTATGTTGAAAAACAATTCAAAGGCCGATTTCCATGCCTTGGCTGCAAGCGGACGGAGCGGACGGGAGGAATATTTGTATGATGGAACCTATTTCGATCGGTTCAGTGTGTTTCCTGAAACGATTCTTTCAAGACAGATGTCATTATCAGAAGGCGGATTGGTTTCAATGATGAACGATAGTCTGGGATTCAGCCGATGGTTGATTTCCATCTCTTTCTCAAGCAGTCTGCCTGAGAGCATCAGCCGTATTCCTGTGAAACCTTTTGTAAATCTATTAATGAATGATCATCGTTTCAGTCAGGCCTCTCCTCTTTATTTTGAAGCCGGATTGAAAACAGGTATCTGGGGTTTATTGGAGGTCTATGTCCCACTGCTCGTTTCACGTAATATCCATTCGATAAGCGGTCCGTTCAAAGACAGGATTCGTTTTGAAA
>CAZVKW010000066.1:14800-18018 GCA_964627945.1 uncultured Lentimicrobiaceae bacterium | reverse complement strand
GGCTGGAAGCCCATTTTATTGGCTGTAAGATCATAAATACCATTGATTACACTGTCGAATACAATAACGCCGCTAGCGTCGGTTGTAGCCATCAGGTGCTGGAAAGGATAGTTATGTCCAAGCAAATGTACTTCTGCTCCGCTGACATCACCACCGTCGCAACGGCTAACGTTCAGGGTAACAACATTATCCAGGCCGTGAGCAACTACGTTTGAGTAAACCCATTCTGAGCTTTCAAGACTGTAATTAGCACGAACTGCATAAGCATAGTATCCGGCAGGCTGTGCACCAAAACCAGCATCGTTGTATGACTGTGTAGCGTTATGAGCTGCAATGGTTGTAGGAGTTCCGTCTTCTGGTCCTTCACCAACATTTGGATCAAATCCGTTGATACGGGCTACTGCATAGTCAACCAGTTCACGTGAAGCTTCCTGATTTTCAATTGCTTTGTAAATACCGTTCTTTTCAACTCCAGGAACTCCGCTAGGAGCGCATGTAGCCACAAATTCGGTCATATTTGGTTTGGAAGGATAAATCATCTGGCCACTGATACGTTCGGCAACATTGGTTCCCGGACCGTCAACAATAGCACGGATCATGAAGTCCTGATATGAAGAAGCTGCCCAGTTTCCACCAGCTGGCTTAACATAACTTCTGTAATAGGTAGGAACATTCTGGTCAACACCAACAGGAACCTGATTTAACAGTTTCCAAACTGCGATGTAGAAGTTTCCAGATTCAATGGTAGCATTCAAAGCATTGTCGAAATTCACCCATCCATAATTATCAACGGTAATTGTGGTTGAATCAAGAACAGTGCCTGGCATGCCATTGGTACCGTCAGCAGCAATAACGCCAACCGAAACCTGTGCTCCAATGAAATCAACTCCTTCAGGGAAACTACCATCACCTACGAACATGCGACCACCGGTTACATTGGCAGGATAACCTGCAGGGGTGAATTTAACGGCAGTTGCACTACCATAAGGTAAGAAAGAGAAGAAGTTTTCAGCTGTACCATCATCATAAATGATTGTATATGGACCCATTGGGATTCCCCAGGTAATTAAAGCTTCTGTATCGGCTTCATTTGGATCAGCAAATACAAAACTTGGTGGGTAAGCCATTTCGCACATTTGTGCATCAACGTCAACAGGACTTGTAGCAACGGTAACTTCAACATCTTCAAAAGTTACAGTATGATAACCAACCAATGAGAATTCTACATCGTAGGTTCCCGGGTCTACCATCAAAGTATATGTACCGTTTTCAGCTGTTTCAGTTGTGTAGCTGTTAACTGCCGATCTTGAAGCTAATTCTTCAGGAATTGGATGATTAGCTGTTACACCTGATGTACCAAGACTGATTCTTGAAGTTGCATCGTAATTGTCTTTTGGTGCATCCATTGGCAAGGTAACTAAAGCACCGGAAGCATTGGTAACAAATCCACGCAGACTCCATGTATATGGCAAGCCATAGTCAGTGAGGTGATCCCAGGTTACACCATCAAGGGTGATTAAGTCCCCATTTGGCTGACCTGTAGCGGCACCACAACTAGCTGGCCAAGTAGCACCAACTGTAGTATAAATGGTAATCCATAACTCCTGTGTAACATCAAGTGCTACAGCACTGTTCAGGTTAATTTCTGACCAGGTTCCAACAGTTTGACCGCTTAAAGTCTGTGTATGTAATAAGGTTGCAGCATTTGCTCCCTTATAGATACGCAATTCACCAGCTGATGTAACATAGTTGTATAGCATGATTTTGGTCAAAGAAGTACCGTCTAATCCTGCCAACTGAGCCGGATCAAACTTGATAGCCCAGCTAAATGTGGCAGGACCACCGATAGCATCAATGCTATTACCATCATCATAATACAACCATTGGTTAATTGCTGATAAAGGATTTGCTGTTACGGTAACATTCTTTTTAGGAGCACCTGTTACACAATCAGTTACAGTGCCGCTAATGCTGGCTGGCTGATAAACATGCATCGTGTTCGGAATAAACCATTCGTTGGTTCCCTGTTCGTTGGTAGAAATATAGAGATCTTCGGTATAGGTACCTACTCCATAATCTGCTGAACTGTAAACCATGGTAATTTCCTGGCTGTTGCCTTCGCTAATCGTTCCGTAGTAAGGATTTACAGAAGTAATAAAGTGAGCAGGCTGGAAGAAATAAACAGCTAAATTATTTGCAACATAAGCTGTGTTATAAGCTACCTGAAGGCCATCATTTCCACTTGCATTTTCGATACCAGTAGTGGCTGAATTCAAAGTTCCATTCATTGACTGATACTGAATTGTAATACCACCGTTAGGAGTAAGAATATATTGGAAAGTATTATAAACAGATGCTCCCAATCTTGGAACATTCTTGTATTCAATAATGAAACGGCTGTTAGCTGCGTCATAATATGAATATAGGAATGATGTTCCGGAAACAAAATTCAAATCATCCCAGAAAGCTGCGATAATATCATTAGGAGTATTTGCATTCGGAATTCCGTCATTGCTATAATCTGAACCACTTGATCCAAAAGTTAAATAACCATTGGTTGAAGCCAAAAGACTTGTTTTATCAACGCCATAGAATGGGAATTCAAACGGGAGGGTGATAGTTGAATAATTATCATCACCTACAAGACCATGATTGGTACCTGTACCTGAAATTTCTACCCAATTGTAAACTGGTCCGCCTGATTCCTGGCTGTCAATCCATTCGTATCCAAAAGTGTCAGGTCCGCCGGCGCCCAGAACAACTGGATGTCCGCCACCATCACGTGGATCAGTTTCACCTTTTGCAGGTTCGGCAATTTTGTCGAATCCTTCAACCGGACTAACATCATTCTTTTGAATGTTAGGATTGTTTAACAATAGTTGCGCTGCATAGTCAGGGAAACTGAATTCCAGTGTTCCTTGTCCGCAGTTTTCAATTGTCAGACCAACTTCTTCCTGGGTTAACGGCCATTGGCTGTTTTCAGGAGCGGCTGGTGAATAACACAATACCGGGATCAACCAGTCAAGACATGCAGGACCACCAGGTACTCCATTACCAGCATCGTAAACAGGTGTCACGGTGTAGCAATATGTATCGTATCCCGGTAATATATCTGAATAGCTTGTATTGGTTGTTGTTCCAATGCCCAATCCATCACGTTTGATGAGGAAATACTGGAAGTTTGCAGGACGGGTAAATGTCCAGCTAAGTGAAACTGC
>CAZVKW010000066.1:0-14700 GCA_964627945.1 uncultured Lentimicrobiaceae bacterium | reverse complement strand
GCTAATGATGTGGAAGGTACAGGAATAGTAAACTGATACATTGGGAAACCGTATAATACGATTCCGGTATTCAAACCTGAAATACCGGTAACTGTATAAGAGTTTAGCAAAGCACCTGGAGCAGATCCGTCAGCATAGAAATCAACTTTGAAATCCTGAGGCTGAGCGCCACTATAAAGAGCCCAAACGGTTACTGATCCAATTGCAGCACTTGTTGTGAACTGTTGTGCACAATAGTAGCCAGAATAAAGGATTGAAGTATATCCGTTGTCAGTTCCAACCGGTGGATTTGAGAAAATACTTCCGTCAGGACATGTGGTATAATCACGATCCGAAATAGTCTGTGTTGTATTAGTAGCATCCTGAATACTTGCAGCTCCATGAGAAGTCATTGCATTCAATTCTGCTTGTCTTTCGGTAAGATTGTTCGAGTTATTAGTTTCAGGATAAACAACTTCAGCAGTCCAGCCGGCAGGGCCGTCGCCAATATTGAGCATTCCCAGGAATTTAGTCAGGTATTCGTTTGGATTCAAAACCTCGTCATACATCAAAGGATTGATTGTCAGACTTGGTTGTGTAAGTGTAAAATCAGCAGTAACTGTATTGCTTGAAATTACAGTAACAGTTTGGGTTACATCATTCCAGCCGTCTTTTGAAGCTGTCATATCTGTGGCTCCTGCAGGCAGACCAAGGAAGCTATATGCTCCTGTTGCATCTGTAGTACGGAAACCAAAACCATCAACTGTAACATCAGCTCCGGCAATTGCTACACCATCACCATTGTATACATGTCCCATCACATTACCTACAGGTGGTGGACACGCAGCTGTAACGCCGGGTGGAACAAGGTCAGTAGGTGTTGATCCGGCAGGAGTGCCAAAAACCTGCACCCCGGAGGAATTAAAAATCCGATAATAATTCTCGCTTGACCACATTCCTGCTGTATAATCGGTGGTAATCATATTACCAGTATTCACAGCAAAGAAATAGGTTAACGGTCCTGTACCGCTTGCAAGAGTGAGATTGTCTAGAACAACAGATCCATTGACCATTACGTCAAGATTACCGCCGTTCCAGCCATCACCCCAGGTGTCGTACAAACTAACGCTGTAGTTGCACTGAGCACTTGAATGAAGCGGCACAAATGACAACAACAAAGCTGCTGTTATCATGAGTACATAATTGGTAATTTTCTTCATTTTGTTAATTTTTGTTAGTAAAAATTGAATTAAAATAACAAACAAGCCTTTAAAAGACTGTTTGCAAGAAAAAAATTGAAAAAGAAAAATAATTAAGTTGATCTGTCATAGGCAGTTGTTTTTTTTGTTTTTACTTTATTGAATTGTCGTTAATTTTATTGATTATAAATAATGATATAGCAAACTTAGTAAAAAAGTTGGATAATATAGACTTATGAATAATAAAATTGATGAAAAAATAGCGGAAGTAAATTGATCGCAATTGGCTGCATAAGAAACAGGTTTAATTTAGTTCAAAACAAATCAACCCAACCCTTCTGTCTTTCTTATCTTAATGACAAATAAATATGCTTAGACCCTTAGTCTGTTCATTAAATTTTTTACTTATTTCTCTGATTTATTTTCTCTTAAAGTGATCGAATTATTTTCGAATGAAAACAAAACGCATTTCCAATTCCCTTGAGATTAGTTTTCCGATGTATACTCCTGTTTCTAAGTTACTTACGGAAATATCTATTGTTCCAATGCTGTTTTCGTTTTCCAGATTATCGTATTCAAACTTTTTGATTCCCAGTAAGCTATAAAATTCAATATGAATTTTCTCTCCGAAACTCTCCGGAATTTCCAAATACAGGGTTTCTGATACCGGGTTTGGATAGATATTGACTCCTTCTATTACTATTTCATCCGTAAAACGTACTACGATTTTTTTCTCATTTTCGATATTCAGATTTACCCCATCTATTCGTTTATGCTCTGCATTTAATTGAATTGTTGATAGCTGAACTGTTGAGAAACCAGGTATAACTGCTTCGATAAAATATGTTCCGAATGGTAAATTATTGAAGTAAAACTTCCCTTCTTCGTTTGTTAGTGCAAAATCCAGAATCTTTTCATGCGTCTGGTTAAATAATAACAGACTAATATTTGACAACCCTTCGATACAATTGGTCTGCCCGATTGCAGAAAACCACTCTTCACAATAAAGATCATTTGAAAATGATGCGGAAGCCGGCATTAAAAATTGCCCCGAAATACTTCCTTCTCCTGATGGCAAACGAAAATCAATGCTCTGAAGGTGAATATCAACATCATATGTATCTTTATCAAGATCAATCACATAGCCTTCCTGCCAGTCTGTTTGATTAACATAATGAGTTGTAACGACATCCTTTTCATAGGAAGTATCAGGAACCGCTGTGAACAAATAATTGCCATACAACAAACGTTCAAATTTGAAATCCCCTAATAAATCTGGTCTTACAATTTGTCTTATTTTCCAACCTTCCTCAGATTTCTGTGTAGCCAGAACAACTGCCCGGCTCATTTTCTGATCACCGGACCACAGTCGCCCATTTACAGATGCATATGGCAAAATATAAATTCTAATTGTATCTGATATGCTTCCACAACTAGACGTTGCGGTCAAAACCAGATCGACTGACTGGTTTAAAATATCCAGATTTCCAGGAGTATAAACCGGGTTAATTACTGTATCGGATGAAAAAAATCCATCTCCTAATGTTTCCCATTTAAGTTCTTCAAATCCAACAGCTTCTATACCAACAATTTTAACCAGAGCATCATTCAGAATTGTGGTATCATTCCCCAAATCAACAGTCGGAAAATCGAATAAATACACTCTTAAAGAATCCTTTAAAACACTCGTATTCTGATAAACATTAAAATAAAGTGTAACACTGTTATTCAATTTATCCATATTACCCGGAAAATACTTAGGATGCAATACGAATGGATTGAGAAAAGATCCATCTCCCGAACTTGTCCATTCCACAGTAGACTGATCAAAAGGTGCGCTTGCCATTTCAAGATTTATTCCAGACTGATTCTCACATATAAACAAATCTTCTCCCGCATAGGGGGCAATAGTTGCGAAAGCAAACGGACTTTCATGACCTGTTAACTGATGTTGATCCCAGTCGTTAACGGCATCCAGAGCAGTAACAGCAATGCTATCATGAATATTCACATCATTCAGAAAAAAAACCGAATCCTGTGTTAAGTCATAACTATTTGCAAATGTGTAGTTCACGAAATTACCAGTATATATTTTATGCGATTTTTGGTCGCTTTCCCTGCTACGGTTCCAGCTTACACGTACCTGATTTCCTAATTGCTGCTTTATCGCACCAAACGGAATGGAAATTGGATTTATAGTATCAGGATCTTCCAAAAATGGTTGATAAATAAATGTACCAAGTAGTTGGTTATCAGAATGATCAAATAACAACTGTCCGATTTCAGACTCAGTTACACCCCAGTAATTTTGAATAATTGAAATATCTTCAGAAGAATTGTTCTGGATACTATTTGGAATCAGAGTATTGGATAAATGATTATTAATTAAATAATTAATATTCTCACTTTCGACAAACGAGATGCTCCTGACCTTGTTTTCGGTAAAAGTATTTCTATAAATGGTTGATGAAACAGAGCCATCACCTATCAAAAGTCCGGTTTGATTTTCATGGAAACTATTGGATGAAATCTCACAATTGGTTGAACTTCGAAGTTCAACACCCATCAAATTCCGCCATATTATATTGTTTTTCAGCTCGGTAGAATCCTGTCCAACCTGCACTCCATAACCTGATAACAGATTTCTGTTTGAGATGATATTCTTTTCAATAAAGTTTTTACCATAAACTGATATTCCATTATCCAATTGAATACCATTATCATTGCCAATCAATCTTGAACCTGAGATCAGGTTATAAGTATTCAGGCCCCTGTTTCGCCCCCAAATCAATATTCCGGTTGACTGAGCTTTGATGAGACAGGTGTTTACAAGATTAAATGATGCAGTATTACCCAAACCACTGGCATAGATTTCTATCCCCAGATACCCTTCACTGATAAAACAATCACTTATAACGCAATGATCGCTGTTAAATATCTTAATTCCTCGCCATTGATTTTTCCAGATTACAGAATTCCTGATGATGACATTGTGACAATTCTCCATTTCAATACCAATCTCGGTATTGGAAATATTGGCAAATTCGATCATATTGCCATTCTCTATCGCTGCATCTTTAAACTTGATTCCACGCCATTTCCAGTCGTCGTTTGGGAGCAAATAGTTCGGCTTGAATTGTACTGAATCAACGACATTTTCTTCCAAACCAGTTACAAGAAAACTTCCCTGCTCAATAAAAATTCCGATTCCCTGATTAATGAGAATTTGAACACCAGGATTTATTCTAAGTACAATATTTTCAGGAACATACAAATCCTGATCGATGATATAGGTGGTATCTTTCACCCAAGTCTGACTGTAGGTAAGTGTGTCATGCCTGAATGCAATCTGGGCGTTGGAAGTAAGTGGAAGGAAAGTAATTACAAATAAGGTAATAACCGAAAACAATAAAACGACAGACTTTGTCTTACGATAAGTCGTAAAACTTCTTTCTGACCGATTTCCCCATTTCGATTCATTCACTGTTTCAGAAATAATAAATAAATCCGACTTTAATACCGAAGCCTCTCATTCTCGTGCTGATTGTCTGGCTTTCATACAAGTCTTTAAACCGCGTATGATAATAGAATTCAGGATTTATATCAAAAGCCTGATTCAATTTTATCCGTGTGCCAAGTGCCAGAGTCGCAGAATAATCAATCTTATTCAAAACCAATGATTTATAATCAACCACCTCAATATCATCCGTACGTTGTAAGGTTAGTCCTTTTGCTGCCATCAGTGCGTGTAATCCAAGTCGTCCGCCAATGTACACATCAAAATTTCGCTGGTCAATAAATGCATAAGTCAAACCAGCCCTGAAATCAAGATAATGCAAGGAATTGATATTGTTATAAACGGATTCATTCCGGTTTACTGGAATCCATATTGAATCAAGTATATAGACCCAGTTGGTATCTATTCCAGTGATGGTATAATAGGCATCGAGCGTATCACGCAGGAAATTACCGCCAGTTAATATTGTTTTACTGAATTGAAATCGTGAATTAAATCCTGAATATGAAATCCCTGTTTCAACTTTAAGTCGGTTATAATTGATGAAAGCATTCACTGACAGACCATTGCAACGCAAGGACCAATCTTCAGAGGCATCCAGCGCATCAACCAATTCAGTGTCTTCCGTTCCGGATGCTTTCAATTCGTCAAATTCTTCATGAAGGTAAAAACCCAATCCCCAGCCTTTTCTTCGACGTGCATCATTATCAAATACATCACTCCTGAGATTCCTGATTTTTGACATGACCTTTTCAGGTTCCGGAACCTTCTCAATAACAATAGTATCATACCTTACGATTGTATCATACCTGATAATTGTATCTCTTCTGATTAAGGTATCCGTCCGCACCAAAAATTTATTAACATAAACTGTATCAGCTATTTGTGATGCAACAACACGAGGTAAGACAGTTGCTGTAGCTAATGACTCCTTTTGCGTAATATCAGGTTTAAGCGGGTAAATAACATACTGATTGTCGATATTTTTGAATTCATGCTTCGTTTTAGAAAGTAAATCAGTTAAAACAATTGAGATTGGCTGAGAAGATGCTTTGTAATTGATCTTTGTCTGAAAAGTACTATCACCCGAATTAAATGAAATGTTCAGGTTATAAGTTTGGTGTAATTGTTCTAGTACCTCGGCCAAACTGGTATTTTTAACATCGATTGATACCTGAATATTTTGATCTGCCTGAGCATACGATCCAGATAAGGCTGAGAATGCCAAAAGCAATGAAATCGATATATAATTGATTACGAAAGATTTATTCAGAAAAGAGATCCGTTCAAAACAGGTTTTCAGCATTGGATATTTCTTTCTCCGCCTTTAATTAGCCACGCTAAAGTACGAAAAAACAAATGTTGCAAACTATTCAAATGAAGTAAATACGCAATTTACCGTATTTTGAATTGTAAGGTCAGGAAGACTTTATATGAAATTCGGATGGCTTGAGGAACCTGGAAAATAATAATCCCGATTATCAGTAAAAATCTATTTGATTCGAATAGTATCGCCTTCTTTTTCGATTTTGCAGTTAAAGATCGTTTGCAGGGTTTCGAAAATACTTTCAAGCTTCTGGTTCTGGAATCTGGCAGTCAGTTTATTAGATGCTAATAACGGATCTATTTCAATGTCAACATTATAGGCTGTTTCGATAGCACTCACAACTTCATCCAACGGACAATTCACAAACTCAAGAATTCCGGTATGCCAACTCAAATAATTGGCATTGATACTTTTCTGTTTGAGTATTGAATTTGAAGAAGTCGTATAAGTCCCCTTTTCTCCCGGATTCAGGATAATTTGCTCCATCGTCTCACCAGTTTCCGGATCCATCGAATAGAACAAAACTTTTCCGGTTTTCAGATCGAGCTGATAATCCCCCTTATCTGCAAAAGCCCTGAAATTAAATGTTGTACCCAAAACCTCGACGCCAATATGCTTTGTTTTAACAATAAAGGGTTTGTCTGCATTGCGGGTAACTTCGAAAAATGCTTCTCCGCTGAAAGTAACTTCACGGGTATCATTCCCAAATTCAGTGTTGTATGAAAGGTCTGATTCAGAATTCAGATAAACTTTGGTTCCGTCAGGCAATTCGACCATCTGCTTCTGACCATGCTTTGTGCTTAAAGCAATTAACTCAGTTTTTGATAAGGAACGGAAAATAAATATGGAAGCAAATCCGGCCAGCATAAAAATTGCTACCGCAGCAGCTATCCGGCTATAGTAGGCGAAAGATTTCTTTCTGAGTATCCGTTTCTGAGTAAATTGTTCTGCCAGCTGAATTCTGTGCTGAACATTGAGCAGTGCCTTCTCCGTTTCAAATTCTTTTTGTTCTTCAGGAATGCCAGCTTTAGAATAAATCTGCTGCATCCTTTCAAATTCCTGTTTGTTTTGTGCCGAAAACGCCAACCATTGCTCCATCTGCTGTTTTTCAGCTTCGGAACAATTTCCCGTCAAAAACCTAACTATCAATCTCTTAGACATTTTCTTAATTCTATTATTCTCTTCCCCAAAGGGATTTTTCATTTCTGTTACAATCCAATGACAAATAAATACGTATTTACCCCTATTGCACCCTCTATTTTTTTTACTATCAGTTTATTAATGCAGGTTCATGAACCATAAAAAAAGCCAAAATGGAAGATAATCCTTTAATACTTTTCGCATTTGTTCGAATGCTTTTGTCATCTGAGCCTCAACGGTTTTGACAGAAATATTTAGCTTTTCGGCAATCTGGGCGTTTTTTAGACCTTCATACCGGCTAAGCTCAAAAACTTCACGTCTTTTTTCAGGCAATCTCAATATGGCTTCCTTGATCAACAAATCAAGATCGGTTTGCTCAAGGTCGTCAAAATGTTCAAGATGATCCTTAAGCTGAAATCCAATGTATTGCCGGTGCTTTTCCTGTGATTTTTCCTGACTGATATAATTCAGCGAATAATTCCGGACAGATTGATAAAGATAAGAATGAAAAGAAGTATGTATAAGGACTTCATCTCTTTTCATCCAGAGTTTAAAAAACATATCCTGTACAATTTCCTCCGCTGTATCACGGTCAGGAACATAACGCAACGAATAATTACAAAGAGGGGAATAGTACATCCGGAAAATCCGGTCGAAAATCTTCCGGTCGCCGTTTTTCAGACCTTCGATAAAAATATTCTGCAGATCCTCTGGCATATTCTATCCGGGCAACAAGCTATTTATTAGTGTCAGTAAAGCAGCAATGCATCGATTCTACTGATAGTCAAAGCCTGACAAAAGTAAACAAATCATCGTAAAACCCACTGAAACTAAGCCAAAGAAAAATAAAACTACTTTTGACGGCCAAAATGGCTTGATTTATGAACAAACGATTCCTTTCCTGGCTCATTCTAACCGGACTTGTGCTTACATGGGGAAGTTCGTTCATCCTGATTAAGCGAGGTCTCGAAGTTTTTAGTCCGGCGGTTGTGGGTTCATTAAGGGTGACGATTACGTTTCTGATCCTGATGCCTTTTGCTTTTTCGCGGATTGGAAAAATGAAATCCAAAGATCTGATGTGGCTTGGGATCTCCGGATTTATTGGTAATCTTCTTCCTGCCTTTCTGTTTGCAAAAGCACAAACAGGCATCAATAGTTCTACTGCAGGACTGCTGAATTCACTTACACCTTTATTTACACTGCTTGTTGGCCTAAGCCTCTTCGGCATGAAAACCCGATGGATCAATGTACTTGGTGTGATTATTGGCTTGCTGGGAGCGGCAGGAATGATCAGCCAAAGCGGTGGTCACAGTTTCGAATTCAATATTTCCTATGCATCTTATATTATTCTGGCAACCGTCTTTTACGCCATTAATGTCAATCTGATCAAAACGAAACTCAGTCATATTGATTCTCTGGGAATTACCTCACTCACTTTTAGTTTGGTTGGAATTCCGGCACTGGCAATTTTGCTTTTCGGAACTGATTTTACCAGCCAGATCACGCAGCCCGGAGCAATGCAGGGATTGGGATATATAGCCATTCTTGCCATTGTTGGTACCGGAATTGCTATGATTGCTTTTAACGTACTCATTAAAATTACCAGCGCCCTCTTCGCTTCATCTGTTACCTATCTCATTCCTGTGGTGGCAATCCTGTGGGGAATTGCCGATTCAGAACAGTTTGAACCAGAGTATATTGTATGGATAGGGATGATAATTGGCGGAGTTATCCTGGTGAACCGCAAAAAATCAGGCTCAGAAACGAATTAACTATCAGAAAAAGAGTAAAATAAAAATTTCTCACCGAAAGGTTTTGAGAATGAAAATAATTTGTATTTTTGCCGTTCAAAATTTTGACCAGAAATCAGCAACTCAAAACGAGATATGTACGCAATAGTTGACATCGCAGGACAGCAATTCAAGGTTACCAAAGGACAACAGATTTTTGTTCACCGGCTTGAAGGAGAAGAAGGAAGCAGTGTTTCTTTCGATAAAGTATTATTGATTGATAACGACGGAAAGACAAAAGTAGGTGCCCCAACCCTCACCGGCGCCAACGTTGAAGTAAAAATTCTTGAACATATGAAAGGTGACAAAGTCATCATTTTCAAAAAGAAAAGAAGAAAAGGTTATCAGAAATCCAACGGTCACCGTCAGTATCTCAGCAAAGTGCAGATCGAAAGTATTACCGAGTAACGAACAATTAAAAAATATATCAGATGGCTCACAAAAAAGGCGCGGGTAGCTCAGCAAACGGTCGCGAATCAGAAAGCAAACGATTGGGTGTAAAAATTTACGGCGGACAATTTGCACAGAACGGTAATATTATTGTTCGTCAACGCGGAACCAAACATCATCCCGGTGATAACGTAGGTATTGGAAAAGACCACACCTTGTTCGCTATGACCGACGGTTTGGTTGAATTCCGTAAGAAAAGAGACGACAGATCCTATGTTTCTGTTCGTCCGTTAACCGAAGAAACTCTGGCTAACTAATCCAAGGATTTACCAGCCTTCGACCGGACTCTTTGTTAACATCGAATCCGGACGAATAAATGAAATTGAACCCGGAAAAGCATTCCGGGTTTTTTTGTTGTAATACATCAGCCTGAAAAAATTAATTTTGCAAAAAATAATCTCATGTTAAGCATTCCATTTATACGTGACAACAAAGAAGAGGTGTTGAATCGCCTCGCAGTGAAAAATTTCAGAAATACCAGTCTGATTGATGAAGTTTTACAACTTGATGATGAGCGACGCTCACTGCAGCTTTCGAATGATGAGACGCTGGCAGAAACCAATGCACTGGCCCGCGAAATTGGAAAACTTTACCAAACAGGCCGTCAGGCTGAAGCCGACGAACTGAAGGCTCACAATACCGAACTGAAAGAAAAAGCCCGTTTGATAGGCGATCGTCTTGCCGATCTGAAGCAAATTATCCTCGATAAACTTGTCGAAATTCCAAATACTCCGCATGCTTCTGTTCCTCCCGGACGCAGTGCTGCCGACAATCTGAATGTTCATGAAGAAGCCGTTATTCCACAACTTCCTGAAAGCGCTGTTCCGCATTGGGACCTTTTAAACCGCTACGATCTCGCTGATTTTGAGCTTGGTAACAAGGTAACAGGCGCAGGATTTCCATTCTATAAAGGAAAAGGAGCCCGTCTGCAACGCGCTCTCATCAATTTCTTTATCGACGAAGCCGTGAAAGCCGGTTATACCGAAATTCAGCCACCGCTGCTCGTGAACGAGGCATCCGCTTACGGAACCGGTCAGTTGCCTGATAAAGAAGCCCAGATGTATACTGTCGGACTTGATAATCTCTATCTGATTCCAACTGCCGAAGTGCCGCTGACCAATATTTTCAGGGATGTAATCCTGGCCGAAGACCAGCTTCCGGTGAAAGTGACTGCCTATTCCAACTGTTTCCGACGTGAGGCAGGATCATGGGGAAAACACGTCCGTGGATTGAATCGTTTGCACCAGTTTGATAAAGTGGAAATCGTTCAGATTGCTCATCCTGAGAAATCATACGAAATACTGGAGGATATGCGCGATCATGTGGCTTCCCTCCTGCGTAAACTCGAACTTCCGTTCCGCATTCTGAAACTCTGTGGCGGTGATATGAGTTTTACATCTGCACTGACCTACGATTTTGAAGTATTTTCTGCTGCCCAACAGATGTGGCTCGAAGTAAGTTCAACCTCGAATTTCGAAAGTTTTCAGGCAAACCGCATGAAACTCAGGTTTAAAGATAAATCAGGCAATATCCAGCTTTTACACACACTCAACGGCAGCGCTTTGGCGCTACCACGTATTGTGGCAGCTTTGCTCGAAAATAACCAGACAGAAAATGGAATCCGTATCCCGAAAGCACTGGTGCCTTATACCGGTTTCGAATTTATTGATTAACAGCCTGTTGGCGATTTTCCTCCTGATCTCTGCGGTTTCTTGTCAAACAAAAAGCCCCGAAGTAGCCCGTTATGAAAAAGTCATCGATTCGATAAGCTCCGAACTTCAGAAGCAATATTCTGATTTTCAATCCATCGATGAAAAGCAAATTCGTACACTTCAGAATGAAATCGAACTTTTTATTCAGGACAGCAGCTTCGCCAGAAATGAAAACGCGATTTCCTCACTGATTTCTGCCAGAAAATTCCTTGCCGGATTTGAAAAGGAAAAATCAGTCTGCAAACTCGAACTTCAGCAGAATATGCAACAATTAAAAGATCTGCGCGAAAACGCTTCCGATCTGACAATCAGTTCCGACAACAATATCCAATGGCTGAACAAAAATGGCCTTGAAGAAGTTGTGAATAAAGCCGATTATTTACTCAACAGATACCACGCTCAGGCAATGCTGGCCGAAACATTCCGAAACGCAAAGACCCATGCAGCTAAAAAGCAATAAATCAGGACTTTATTCTATCTGTATCTTCCTGATATTTCTGGCAGGAAATATGATTTTTGCCAGTGCTTCTTTGCAGGCTCAGATTCAGACTTCTCCGGGGGCAGCGAATTCACAGCAGCAGCAAAGGATTGCAGATGAGTCACTTGCAAATGAGTTTATCAAAAACCGTGAATTTGACAAGGCGTATGAATTATACGTAAAACTTTATGATCAGTATCCGAATCAATACTATTTCACAGGATTGATTAATACACTCATTCAGTTGAATCGGCTGAAAGAAGCTGAACAAGCTATTCGCAAACAGATGCGCGGACAAAATGATATCCAGCTTTCGGTTGATCTCGGCTACATCTATTTACTGGAGGGCGATAAAAGCAAATCTGACAAAACGTTCAATAAAATCATAGAAGACCTACCGGCGGACAGAAACCGTATAAATCTGGCATCCAATGCTTTCCGGATACGAAATCTGGATGAATACGCCTTGAAAGTGTATGAAAAGGGCAGTACGATGCCACAGATCAACTATCCTTTTTATCTGGAGAAAGCAGGTCTTTATCAAACAAGCGGCGATTTTTCGAAAGCCATCGATGAATATCTCTTACAACTTGATTATCAGCCTGAACAGTACGAATTAATCAAAAACCGTCTGATGACTTCGCTCATGATGGGTTCTGACGAACAGATGGCTGAATTACTGAGAAACAAATTGCTCGCGAAGGCACAGGCAAATCCGGAAAATGAAAATCTGAACAAACTGCTTATCTGGTTTTTCCTGCAGCAAAAAGACTATGAATTTGCCATGAATCAGGCGCGTGCGCTCGACCGTCGATTTGGTGACCGCGACGCACTGGTTCTCGAACTCGCTGATATCTCTCTGGCCAACAATCAGTTTGCAACAGCGCTCGAAGGTTACAAAGCCATCAGCTCAAAAGGAAATAAGGGCGCCTATTATTTTTACGCGCTTTTCGGCGAACTGAAATCAAGATACCACCTCGCCGAATCAGAACACTCAAATGACATTGCTTATTACCAGAAACTTTCGACAGATATTGACAAAGCCATTGAAAATATCGGTTGGAACGCAGAAAGCAGCCAACTGGCCATCATTCAGGCACAGATTTTTGCCTACAAACTCAACCGCAGCGATGATGCTGTAAATCTTCTTCAAAAACAGCTGAATCTTCCGCATCAAGCTGCTGAGAAAAACGAATTAAAGATGTATCTGGCTGATATTATGCTGTTTAAGAATGAGGTTTGGGAAGCTACTTTGTTGTACAGCCAGATTGACAAAGAAATAAAAAACGAGCCGGTTGGTCACGAGGCACGGTTCAGAAACGCCCGTTTACGGTATTTTATCGGCGAATATGGCTGGGCGGTCGGCATGTTGGATGTTCTGAAAGCCGCTACCTCGAAACTGACGGCCAACGATGCTTTGTCTCTTTCGTTGCAAATCCATGATTTTCTGAAAGAAGATACAACAGGAATGAGTCTGAAAGCATTCGGGGCCGTGGATTTGCTGATTTATCAGAAAAAAGATATGGAAGCCGGTAAAATCCTCGACACCCTGATGACCCATGCTTCCTATGCAGCCCTTCAGCCTTATTTTCTGATGCGAAAAGCCGAACTCACCGAAAAAGTCGATGAATTTCAATTGGCGGATAGTCTTTATAATCAGATATATACCCGTTTCCAGACCCACTTTATTGCCGATGACGCCTTGATGCGGGATGCCTTGCTGAACGAGACAAAACTCAGACAGCCCGAAAAAGCCATGAAATTGTACGAATTGTTGATGGACAGCTTCCCTTCGAGTATCTTTGTGATCGAAGCCCGCCGTAAATTCAGGATTCTGAGGGGGGATTCAGGACAATCATGATGGTAAGACCCAAAAAACATCTCGGCCAGCATTTTCTGACAGATCAGAATATTGCGGCAAAAATTGTGGAACAACTTTCTGACGAGCCCAAAGCCGTTGTGGAAGTCGGAGCCGGAACAGGTATTCTGACCCGTCTGCTGATTCCACGCTTCGGAACAAAGTTTCATGTGGTTGAAATCGACCATGAATCCATCGATTATCTGAAAATACATTACCCGGATTTGGGAGAAAATCTTATCTCAGGTGACTTTTTAAAAACTGATCTTCAGCAATTTACACCAGATAAACTGGCCGTTATCGGTAACTTTCCTTATAATATAAGCAGCCAGATTTTCTTTCATATTCTCGAACATCCCGAAACAGTTTCGGAAGTTGTCTGTATGATTCAGAAAGAAGTGGCCGAGAGGCTGGCATCCCCTCCGGGCAACAAAACCTATGGAATTCTGAGTGTGCTTTTGCAGGCTTATTACGATATTCGTTATTGTTTCACGGTGAATGAACATGTGTTTAATCCGCCGCCCAAGGTAAAATCGGCTGTTATTAAATTGCAACGCAATCAGACACAGTCGCTTGGCTGCGATGAAGTATTGTTCAGAAAGATTGTGAAGGCAGGATTTAACCAACGCAGGAAAACCCTTCGGAATGCACTGAAAGAATATACTACAGCGGAAATTACCGAAAATGAGGTATTTAACAAACGTGCCGAGCAACTGAGTGTTCAGGATTTCGTGATGCTCACGCTGACGATCGAAAAAGCCAGAAAGCATGCCAATCCGTGAGGACCAAAGTAAACGGATTCTGCTCATTGCCGGAACAGGGCGAAATAGCGGTAAAACCACACTTGCCAGCAGTCTGATCAAACATTTTTCCGAATCCTGTGATATTATCGGACTGAAAATCACCAGTATCTATCCGGATGAAAACGACTTTCACGGCGAGAAAACCTCTTCGCTCAATGCCGATTTTGAGATTTTTGACGATACCGAAAACGAATCGGAGAAAAAAGACACATTCCGAATGAAACAGGCCGGCGCAAAGAAGGTTTTTTTCGTGCGCACGAAAGACGAATTCATCGCCGACGCAGTGGATGAATTGTTCAAAAATATTGGTGAAAATCAGCTAATTGTTTGTGAATCTGCCAGTTTACGCAATTTACTGAAACCGGGTGTATTTATCATGATTCGCTCATCCGATGAATCAAAAATCAAGGAAAGGGCCAAAAAACTCTTTCCGCTTGCTGATATGTT
>CAZVKW010000065.1:13174-18039 GCA_964627945.1 uncultured Lentimicrobiaceae bacterium | reverse complement strand
GCTGCTTATCGACTTCCACCTTGTACGAGGTTCCATTTACTTCAACATCAGCCATATTGCCTTCGGTACCCTGAATTTCGACGTGATATTCGTTTCCGTTAATGGTGAACTTAAATTTTTTCATTTGAATTGAATTATATCTTTCAAAAAATAATATGCAAATAGGCCATGTGATTAACGTTGGAGATGCCTTAAACCGTAGATTTTTGAGCTCCAGGGCGAATAGGTACGGGCCACTTTTTTGATGGTGAGTACAGTTTCCTCGTGATCGTGTAACTCGCTTCTATACAGATAAATAGCCATGGCAATAGCTGCGTTCACTTCGCCAGAGATATCATGGGTTTCATCGATTACTTTCATTGCTTTTTCACGTGTGAAGAGCTTTTTTAGGTCGAGTGTGTACAGGCGGCGCGTGTTTTTAAATACCACGTACAATAAGATCAAGGCACTGAATACCACCGACATGGCAATGACAGCCATTCCGATTCCGTATGGGTCCATTTTGACAAACTCTTCACCGGATGAGATTATCGTTCCTGTATAATTACTGGCACGCGGAGTCGTTTTATCCAGCACTGTCCATTCATCCGAACCATCATTCAGTCGGCCGACTGAAATATCGGGGAGGCTTTTGCCTAATTTCACTTCATTGATGAGTGTTTTACCATTCACATCGTACAGAGCGAGATAATTGCAGTTCACCAGATCGAAATCAAGATGGAGAATTCCGCGGGTTGAGTGATTGTCGGCAAAAAACACGAGATAGTTTCTGGGTGGAATCCGTGTGATCGGATCACCTTTGGGAATGTGATATTTGGTTGGATTTGCCGCGTCGTTAGTGAGGTACATCCCACCAATATCAACCGAATTATAAGCTTTATTGAAGATTTCGATCCATGCGCTGCGCAGTCCGAAATCATCCACATAATTGGAGTCATTGATCACAAGTACTTCGTTGATACACAAATCGAGACCACTTTGTGATCTGGAGATCATCGGCAGCAATATCAGCAGCAGTATGCCAAGAATCATTTTCCGGATTTGATGAAAGTATTTCATATCATGCGGATTATAATGGCAGATTCGAGTGTTTCTTGGCCGGATTTACGTCCTTTTTGGTGGCTAAGGCCTGCAGGGCGCGGATCACACGGAAACGTGTATTGCGCGGTTCTATCACATCATCGATATAACCATAACGTGCTGCATTATAAGGATTTGCAAATTTATCTTTGTATTCTTCCTCGCTCTTTTTTACAAACTCAGCTCTTTCTTCCGGATTTGTAAATTCAGCAAGTTGTTTGCTGTTCAGCACTTCGATGGCGCCTTTCGGACCCATTACGGCTATTTCGGCACCCGGCCAGGCGTAATTGATATCGCCGCGCAGATGCTTGGAACTCATTACGCAATAGGCTCCACCATAGGCTTTGCGCAGTACCACCGTGACTTTCGGAACAGTTGCTTCGCCATATGCGAACAAGAGTTTGGCGCCATGCGTGATAATTCCGCCGTATTCCTGTGCTGTTCCGGGAAGGAAGCCAGGCACATCAACCAGTGTAAGGATCGGGATGTTGAATGCATCGCAGAAACGGACAAAACGCGCTGCTTTGCGGGATGCGTTGATATCTAGAACACCGGCAAGATAATTGGGCTGATTGGCAACAATACCTACCGACATACCATTGAATCGGGCATAACCCGTTACGATATTTGGGGCAAAGTGGCGCTGAATTTCCAGAAATTCGTTGTAATCAGCAATGCCGTGGATGATGTCTTTTACGTCGTAAGGTTTGTTTGGGCTGTCGGGGATGATTTCGTTCAATACATCTTCAAGCCTGTTGATCGGGTCGGTACAAGCAGCAAGTGGCGGGTCTTCGAGGTTATTCTGAGGGAGATAACTGATCAGTTTCCGGATCAGCTGAATGCCTTCCTGTTCATCGTCGGCCACAAAATGCGTTACCCCTGATTTTGTACCATGAACCATGGCACCACCAAGTTCTTCTTCCGTTACCACTTCACCGGTTACGGTTTTTACAACTTTCGGACCGGTTACAAACATATTCGAAGTGCCTTTGCTCATGACGATAAAATCAGTCAGGGCAGGTGAATACACCGCACCGCCTGCACAAGGGCCGAAAATGGCCGAAATCTGTGGTATAACCCCTGAAGCAAGGATATTACGCTGGAAAATCTCGGCATATCCGGCCAGACTGTTTACCCCTTCCTGAATGCGTGCTCCGCCCGAATCGTTGATCCCGATCACGGGTGCTCCCACCTTCATGGCCTGATCCATCACCTTGCAGATTTTGTTGGCATAGGTTTCGGAAAGCGATCCGCCGAAAACGGTGAAATCCTGTGAAAAAACATACACAACACGACCATCGATCGTTCCATGGCCAGTAACGACACCGTCTGAAAGGAATTCCTGTTTTTCAATTCCGAAATTGTTGCAGCGGTGTGTAACAAACATATCAAACTCTTCAAAACTCGACTCATCGAGCAGCAGTTCAATACGTTCGCGGGCTGTTAGTTTTCCTTTCGCATGCTGGTTAGCAATACGTTTCTCTCCGCCTCCTTTTTTCGCTTCGACGCGTTTGTCAAGGAGTTCCTGAATTTTACTCTCGAAAGACATGGC
This sequence comes from uncultured Lentimicrobiaceae bacterium, assembly GCA_964627945.1. Taxonomy (GTDB): domain Bacteria; phylum Bacteroidota; class Bacteroidia; order Bacteroidales; family F082; genus CAJBPB01. The sequence continues at coordinate 15,407 of CAZVKW010000065.1, read as the reverse complement.
TTTAGGTTTTACTTTGTGTTTTTATCTTCACACAGTTCTGTAAGAACTCCGAAAGTTGATTTGGGATGCAGGAAGGCAATATGCAAACCTTCAGCTCCCTTGCGTGGTTTTTCGTCGATGAGTCGGATGCCTTTTTCTTTAACTTCTTCCAAAGAATCTTCCAAACCATTGACCGCGAAGGCGATATGATGAATGCCTTCCCCTTTCTTATCGATAAATTTACCTACCGGACCTTCGGGATCAGTGCTTTCGAGAAGTTCAATTTTGGTTTGTCCGATTTTGAAAAAAGCTGTCCTGACTTTCTGGTCTGCAACTTCTTCAATTGCATAGCATTTGGTGCCCAAAAGCTGCTCATAATAAGCGATTGCATCGCTCAGGCTGTTTACCGCAATTCCAATGTGTTCAATATGTGTTGGTTTCATAACGATGTATTGTGAAATTTTTCACAAATGTACAAAATTATCTCCTTTCTGCTTCTGAAATCGACAAGAATTATGTTCAAAACAAGAAATCAGTAAGAGTGAATATTATTCGTTAAATTGCCGTATTATTGTACATTCAAACCAAAGTCACATGAAGGTGAAATTATCAATCTTACTGGTTTGCATCGTGATGATTGCTTCCGTTCCGCTCTCAGCCCAGTCGTTTAAGGATATTCAGGCCGGACTCACCGGTGTAGCTGAATGTTCGGCAAACTGGATGGATACTGATCGCGACGGAGATCCGGATGTACTGGTTTCCGGCGAATTTTTCAATGGCAATAATCCGGGAATCAAACAGATCATGTATAAAAACCAACGACTGGATAAATTCGGCGCTGCTGCTGCCGGTCTTCCTGATTTTTACCGTGGTGACTGGTCGATGGGCGATTATAATCTTGACGGAATTCTGGATGTTGCCGTTATGGGCGAGAAACGTGACAACAGCCGCATTGCAACCATATACAAAGGTCTCGGAAATGGTTCTTTCGCAGCCACAGGAATTCAGTTTACACCCATGCGTGACGGATCGATTAGATTTGGCGATGTTGATGCCGATGGCGACCTTGATATCCTGCTTGCCGGCGAAAGTATGCAGGGCGCACAAAGCCTTATTTATTTGAACGAAAGAAACAATAAATTTTCCCCCTCTCGATTTAAACTTCCTGGTATTCAGCGTGGTGAAGCTGTATGGATCGATTTTGATGTGGATGGCAAACCAGATATCTTTATGATTGGAGCCAACCGGAACGGAGCACCGGTTTCAGCACTGTTTCACAATACTGACAGCAGTTTTAATTCGGTAAATACCCAGATTGCAGCCTTGAAAAACAGTTCCGTTGCCATATCTGATGTTGATAGTGATGGCGACAGCGACATACTTGTGATGGGTGAAACCGGCAGCGGAAAATCATATACCCGCCTTTATCGCAACGAGAGAAACGGGGTTTTCAGAATTGTCTCGACCAGTTTTATTGGTATCCGTTCAGGTTTTGCCGATTGGAGCGATATGGATCATGATGGTGATCAGGATTTACTAATCAGTGGTGAATCAAATAACGGTGCCGTTTCAAAAGTTTACCGGAACGACCGGGGCAGGGGATTTACTGATCTTCAAGCCAATATAATTCCCTTGTATACCAGTGATGGCCAGTGGGGCGATTATGATCTGGATGGTGATCAGGATGTACTGATTGCCGGTATTTCGACCGATTATAAACATTATGCCCGCATCTACAGGAATGATCCGGCTGCTATTGTTGATTCAACGCAGTATGAAGAAGAATCGACAGATATCTGGAACAACCAGACTGTGGTGGAGGAACGAAGCGATCCGATTTATTATTATGTGTATTCGTCCTCCTACGGCGATCCTAAAAACATCGGAACGAAAGAGTATTTTGTATTTATCAGTCCGGTAAAAAAGCCTAAAGTACAATACGAAATGGAAGAGAAATTTGATCTGCTCTTCAGAAAGGCATATCCAAACTGGGCGAAAATAGACCAGGGAAACATAACTTCAGTCGGATTCCATTCAAAACAGGAAGCAGATCAGTCACGTGCTAAAATGATTGATGAATACACACGACGAGGCTTTAAACTGATCGAAATTAACTGGTAACAAACATTGGATTCGTAAAGTTTATCACCGCGTCTTCAGAAACCCGGAAGTAAATCAGCTTTTCCAACACCAGATCCAAGCTAGCTTTGTTTCAATCCAATATAATAAGACATATGTCCATCGATTCCTTATC
>CAZVKW010000065.1:6135-13074 GCA_964627945.1 uncultured Lentimicrobiaceae bacterium | reverse complement strand
CAGAATTTCTTCGAAGTGTTGAAATACATCTGGTGGAATCTCGATACTTGCCTCGACCGCGAAATGGTCGAATACAGTGCTTTGGTGACAGCCATGGCCTGCATGAAGGCGGGATCATCCTTCATCATCGATCACCATGCTTCGCCAGCTTACATCCGGGGTTCACTTGGATTGATGGCAAAAGCTTTTAAAAAAGCCGGAATGAGCCATTTGCTGTGTTATGAACTTACGGATCGGAACGGATCAGAAGGAGCTCAGGAAGGTTTGGAAGAAACAGAATCATATCTATCAGATCATCAGGGACTTGTAGGATTGCATGCTTCCTTCACCGTGAATGATCAATTGCTGAAAAGTGCTGTTAATTTGTCCGAAAAATATCAATCCGGAATCCATATTCATGTGGCTGAAGATGCTTATGATCAGAAGCATTGCACTGAGCATTACGGAAAAAGAGTGGTTGAACGTCTCTCTGATGCGGGAGCCATGACTTCTTCAAAAAGTTTGCTTGTGCATGCGCTTCATCTCAGTGATCAGGAAAGATCGATCATCCGGCAATCGCCTGTTTGGGTGGTTCAGAATGCTGAAAGCAATATGAACAACAATGTTGGATTTTTCAATTCTGCCGGTTTGGGCGAACATATTCTATTCGGAACAGACGGAATGCACAGCGATATGCTCCAGAGCGCACGTTCAGCTTTTCTTGCTGGTCAGCACCACGATCCGATGAGCTATTCAGGTACTTACGAGCGATTTAGAAAAGTGCATGATTATCTGCAATCGAACCATTTCAATGGCGATGGTGATAACAATCTGGTGATTTTAAATTATGATACCGGTACTGAACTGACCTCCTCTAATTTTGCCGGACATTTTCTCTTCGGTTTCAAATCGGAGCATGTCAATAGTCTGATTTCCAACGGTAAACTTGTGATGCATGATCGGAAAATACTAACGATCGATGAGGAAGCCATACTTGCTGAATCACGGAAACTGGCCCTCCGTCTCTGGAACAAAATGAAAGCCTGAAAAAGGGCGACTGATTGATCTATCTTTGAATTCTAAAGCATCTCCCGATGAATCATCCTGATTGGCTCATTTATATTGGTTATCTGGCATCGGCCATTATCGTGGTGTCGATGTCGATGAATTCAATCGTGAAATTCAGGATCATCAACTTTTTTGGAGCGAGCTTGTTTTCGGCCTACGGATTTCTCATCGGAGCCTATCCGGTGGGGATACTCAATGCCGTGATCGTCACGATCGATCTGTATTATTTATATGGAATCTTTGGCAGGAAAGACAATTTTGAAATTCTGGAAGTACGCAGCGACAGCGTTTACCTGCTTCGATTTCTTGAATATCACCGGGATGAAATCCGGAAGTTTTTTCCGGAATTCGGGTATAAGCCCGAAATGAATACCGAATGTTTTTTTGTGTTGAGGAATATGGCCGTTGCCGGACTATTTCTGGCCCACGTGCGAGCTGATGGCGAATTACGCGTGGGCCTCGATTTTGTCATTCCGGAATACCGCGATTTTAAAAACGGACACTTTGTGTATAGTCTGTTACGCGATCGTTTCACAGGAAAAGGCATTCACAGGGTAACGGCCGCCAATTCATGTCTGGACCACCGTAAATATCTTAAGAAGCTTGGTTTTAAAGAGCTACCGAATGGTTTGATGGAAAAAAATCTTTGATCAGAAAAAAGGATAAAACATGAATTTGCTTATTCAGAATGCCCAAATCTTTGCTGGTAAAACAACAATCCGCACCGATCTTCTGATCGAAAATGGGAAGATTATAGAACTTGCTACTGATATTCAGGCATCTGCAGGAATAAAGCGGTATGATGCCAAAGGAATGTTGCTACTCCCTGGTGGCATTGATCCTCATGTACATCTGCATTTGCCTGTTGCCGGAGGGTTTTCGGAAGACGATTTTGAGAGGGGAAGTATAGCCGCGCTTCTGGGCGGAACCACCACTTTAATCGATTTCGTGACACCCGTTCGCGGCCAGTCGTTGACAGAAGCTTTGAATTTACGCATTGAAGAAGCCAAAAAATCAAAAATCGATTACAGTTTTCATATCAGCCCGGTGGAATGGCGAAGCACAACCGCCCGCGAAATAGGTGATTGTATTGCTGCGGGATTTCCATCCTTTAAGGTATATCTGGCCTATTTAAACACAGTCGGATTGCAGGAAGTTGATCTTCGCAGGGTGATGCATTCCGTTTCAGAAGCCGGAGGGATGGTGACCGCACACTGTGAAACCGGAACAGAAGTGGATCGCCTGCGCGACCAGTTCTTTTCTGAAGGGAAAACCAGCCCGAAATATCATCCGCTTTCAAGGCCAGATTATACCGAAGCAGAAGCCGTGAAAACTGCCATTCGTCTGGCTGATGAAACCCATTGTCCTTTATATATTGTGCATGTTTCCACAGATGCTGCCCTGCGTGAGATTGACTTGGCAAAGCAGCGCGGACAAAAAGTATTTGCCGAAACCTGTCCGCATTATTTATTGTTCGAAGACAGCAGATATAATGCCCCTTACGAAGAGAGCGCAGCCTTTGTGATGAGTCCGCCACTTCGAAAAAAAACAGACAGCGAAGCACTCTGGGATGCGCTTTCAACAGGTCTTGTTGATACACTTGGGACAGATCATTGTCCGTTTACAATGCAAATGAAAATGCGTGGGAAAGAGGATTTTCGCCAGATTCCGGGTGGGGTTCCGGGTATCGGATACCGTTTGGATCTGCTGTATACATATGGATACTATTTGCATAAACGTTTGAATGGAAGTACTTTACAAAATGTTTTTGCCTCCAATGCTGCCCGGATATTTTCATTGAAACAGAAGGGCTCTCTCCTTCCCGGCGCTGATGCTGATCTGGTGCTCTACCGGACAGTCGAAAAGGGAAAGCAAATTTCAGAATCGGGGCCTGTTCAATATGATGCTGACATATATTCCAGCGTACTGACTTATGGTGAAGTAGGCACCGTTATTAAAAACGGAATAGTCGTTGTTGATCAGGGCCGTTTGGTCGAAAATTGTTCAGGAAATCTTTTAAAAAGATTTTCGAATCAATAAATCGTTAATATTCAATATCATAAGATTGATATCTGAATGATTTTTCCTTTCCCCAAAAAATTTATTTCATTTTTTTACGCCAAAAAGCCTTTTAACTGTCCGACTTCGTACATCGATTGATTCTTATCGTACAATTTATCTGCTTTTTTTATTGCCATTCTTGTATATGTTACTGTATAACAGTATATTATAAACTTTGGCACGCGCTTCGCTAAGCTAGAGGTATAAACAGAGAAAATAAACTCAAAAAATATTTAAAAAATGAAAACAAGAAACTTACTCGCAGCAGCCCTCTTCACAATGATGATTCAGGCCACAACATTTGCAAACGTATTGACAACTTCTGATGCCAGCAGCACCAACGAAGGAACAGTAATCACAAACAGTCTGAACCTGTCTGATTCAGTTTTGATCAAAGACAGCACAGCATTGGTCACCAACAAAAAGACCGAAGAAAAAACGATCGAAACTACTCCAAACTGTAAATCAGAAGATGAGTACAGCGAACGTGCCAGAAAAGCAATGGAAATCAATTACCAGATTACCGAAGAAAAATCTTTTGACGATGTCCCTTTCAACACAGCAGTGATTGTTGCACAGCAGGCAAAGACACAGAAAGATTCATAAGAACCCGCAAAATTGGCTGAACACGCCTGTTTTGTTCCTTATATACCCCCGGGGCCCACGAAAGGGCCCTTTTTTTTATATTCGCCAAAAGAAACAGCCCATGTCGTATACCTATGCCTATCCTCGTCCGGCCCTCACGGTGGATATGCTTATAATCAAGAAAGAAGAGCAGAACTGGAAAGTATTGCTTATCAAACGTTTACGTCCTCCTTTCAAAGATTGCTGGGCCATTCCCGGAGGATTCATGGATGAGAATGAATTGCTGATTGATGCAGCCAAAAGGGAACTGAAGGAGGAAACCGGTCTGACCGGAATCCATCTTGAGCAATTCAGGGTGTATGATGCCATCAACCGTGATCCGCGACACCGTACGATTTCCGTGGTTTTTACCGGAATAGCCAAGGATAAAACTGAAGTTTTTGCCGGAGATGATGCAGCAGAAGCTGCCTGGTTTGATATTGATGAACTTCCGGAAACAGCTTTTGATCATGCACAAATCCTGAAAGATGTGATCGGGATGTACACAAAATCAAGTCAATTCAGATAGGAAGAATTTGTGTTCTGGTTTTCTCTTGCTGAAATTCGATGCATTTGTAATCTAATATTCAGAAAATGAATGTTTTACATCTGTTATGATGATTTTTGGATGGCATCAAATATTTGCAGAAATAATCTTGATTTTTCTGGACTTTTTCGCTTGCTTATTTGTAAATTAGATGCTTGATTTCGAACATCGTAACATCCAAATACCACACCATGAAATATTTTAGTATCTGCATTGTCGCTTTTCTGATGACAATGAATCTGTATTCTCAGACTTCGGCCTTAAGAGAGCCGTTGAAAGACCTTTGTTCCGACCTCGAAACACGGTATCAGGGACGGCAGGGAATGAAAGTTGCCCTGCTCGAGTTCCGCACAACCGACGATCGTCTGCTGCCCTTCAACGCGTTTATCCGCGATGAATTTGTACTTAACTACCAGAAATCGAAGCCTTTCAGGCTCATCGACCCGCTTATGTCGGCCAAAGTCGCAACAGACAATGGCTGGAGCATGAAAACTGTTAGCAGTTTCCCCTATTATGAAAAACTCGGAAGGCAGTTTATGGAACGTACCGGCTATGTCCCGGATATTTATCTCTATGGACAGATTCAGGACAATGAGGAAAGCATCACCATCACGGCTTATATGGTGTTTACCGGATCAACCGATGCCAAAGTGATTGCTGCCATTTCCTTTCCTTCGGACGAGCAAACCGATCGTTTGTTGAACAAACCCATCAAAAAACGCCCGAAACCGCTACCAAAAGCCGATACCATCTATGTTGAAAAACGCCTTGAAGTTCAATTAAAACCCGATACCGTATATGTCGATCGTATCATACAGTCTGAGCCGGTGAAAGTTGAACCACCTGTTATCATAAAATCATCCGATCTGCCTTCGGCTGATTATGAATTATTCCATTTTCAACTCACCGAAATCCTCTTTATCGGAGATAAACTGCACATCCGTTATTCAGTTGAAAACAAAAATATGACGGAAAAGAATTTATATATCACGTCATATAACAGCCGCATCATCGACAACGACGGAAATGAATTTTTACATCCGGAAGTAAGCATGGGATCTGCGACAAGCACCCATTCGGTCAACAAAAATCTGGCAACGGCTATTCCATTGAAAGGTGAACTGGTTTTCAGTAATGTTCCTAAAACACTCACTATCAAATTATTGGAAATAGGAGTTCAGGACGAAAAAATAAGTTTCAGGGATCTTCCCATTCAAAAATAAGCCTGATTTTTACTGATTCGAAAAGAGGATGCAGTTGATCGGCATCCTCTTTTTCATTTATTAGAAATGATTTTGATCATTTTTGTCCGTGAAGACAAATCTTACGCATGAAAAGACGAATTTTGATCTTTCAAATTCATTCATGATCTAAAAAAATGTGCGGACGGTTTCAGTTATCGGTGAAAGGAAAAGAGATTTCGGAACGATTCAATACCGAAGTGTTTGATGAATTGCATAAACCTTCATTCAATTGTGCGCCCGGACAAATTCTGCCAGTGATCACCGACAGCACACCTCACCGTATCTCATTAATGCTCTGGGGTTTGGTTCCTTCGTGGAGCAAAGCATCCCTGATTGGGAACAAAAACTTTAATTGTCGGTCCGAAAGCATCAATGAAAAACCCTCTTTCCGTGAGCCATTCCGCCGGCAGCGCTGTCTGGTTCCAGCCAATGGCTATTATGAATGGAAAACAGGTGCTTTGAAGCAGGCATATCGTTTCTGCATGAAAGATGAAGCCCTTTTTGCCATGGCCGGAATATGGGATATCTGGAAATCACCAGAAGGAGGCCTTTTACACAGTTTCTCAATACTGACTACCGAAGCAAATGAACTTACTGCCGGAATCCATCAACGGATGCCGCTCATTCTTCCTAAAGAGATGGAAACCAGATGGCTATATTCAACTGATCATAAGCAACTTCTTCCATTGCTGAAACCATTCCCGGCTGAGCTAATGAGTTATTATCCTGTTTCAAGCAAAGTAAATTCAGTAGCCAATGATGGCGAAGAGCTTATACAGAAGATGCCCGAGCAGATGGATTTGTTTGGGGGGGAAGCATGAAGTCGGAAGAGCGGAGACGGAAGTTTGAAGCACGAAGATTGTTTCAACTGAATACTTCTTTTTAACACAAAAAAGAGGCTTAGTCCTGATTTCAAAAAATTAGTATTAATTCAACTAAGTTAAACCTACTTTTGAATTCGGTCTCCCGTCTCCGGTCTTCCGACTTCTAAAACAAGCTAAATTTCACATAGCGTTTCGGATTCAGACGAACGTCTTCAAGTAGTTTATTCAGTTCGGCAGCCGATCTCTCTAATTCAAAATACAAGGTATCATTGTGAAGGAGCATTCCGGCTGTTCCTTTTCCTGCGTTGATCGATTGAATCACTTTGTTCAGTTCTTCAAGTGATTGATCAGCCCGTCGCAATGTTCCGGCGATATCGGCAGCTGCCAGTGAATCGCTGAATGCGGAAGTATTGCTGATGATATGGTTGATATCATTGCTGTTCTTTTCAAAATTGCGGGTAATCAACTCAACATTGCGCAGGATGGCTGCAATGCGGCGGCGTTCACCTGTTACCAGTGTATCTATATTGGCAGTTGTATTTTCAAGGTTTTTAAACGTCAGACTGATGTTTTTCATGCTCTGACTGAGGTT
>CAZVKW010000065.1:1623-6035 GCA_964627945.1 uncultured Lentimicrobiaceae bacterium | reverse complement strand
GGTAAGGGGAAATCGGTACGCAGTGACAAGACCGCAATAATATCTCCGCTCATATTGGGATGAAAATACAGATCGGTAACTTGTCCGACACGCATTCCGTTGATTACCACAGGATTAGACTGAACAAGTCCGTTTACATTCTGATAAGTGGCATACAGCACCCGCTCCCTGACAAAGACATCATTGCCTTTCAGAAAATTGAATCCCCATATAAAGATGAAGAGCGCAACCAAAAAGGAAAGGGCGACAATATAAGTTCGTTTTTTATTCAAGACCGATGGTTTTTAGAGGTTTCGAGTGACAAAGATAATACGAAACGAACGAAAGGTCGTTTTTTTCGGTGAACTTCCTTTGTTAAGAATTTATAAAGTTATTATGGCTGAAGTCGTTTGGCCTCATCCATACTGATTCGTTCACCGTTGAGAAATGCCGCTACGAATGCATCTGTAAATCCGGCTTTCCTGATTTGGTTCTGGCTGTTGACAGCCGTTTCAAGCCTGGTAAAAGCACCGCTGGTATATTTGAATAAACCATTGTGAAAATAAACATCCACATCGCTTACATCCTGAAAACGTTTGTCTTTCAGTTCAAGCTTTTTTGGACTTGTATAAAACTGTACTTTGTAAACCAGACCGCTTTTTGGATCAGCTTTATTGCTTGATTTTTTGGATAGGTCTTCTTTCACAACAGGTTTTGAGTTCTCTGCAGCCGGTTTTTCAGTGGAAGAAGTATTTTTCTTCTCATCCTTTGGCTTTTCATTTACATTTTCAGTTTTCTTTTCCTGTTTAGGATCAGGAGCTGGTTTTTCTTTGGGCTTTTCTTTCGAGGGGCTGGGATCATCAGTTGCAACAAGGACTGGCGGGCTTGAATTATCGCGTTCGAAATTGGTTTTAAACTCCCTGAAAGCCCTGTAAACGCACTGTGCCATGAAGGTTTTCCCGTTGTCGGAAAGTAAGAAAGCCTCTTCTGAAGCATTGCTCAGAAAGCCAAGTTCGATGAGGATAGCCGGCATCGCCGTGCGGTATAAGACCAGAAATCCTGCCTGCTGAACACTGCGGTCTTTTCGTCCAGCCCGTTCCGTAAACTGCCGCTGCACAGTTTGTGCAAGTTCGAGGCTCTGCTGTTTGTATTCACTTTGAAACAGCGATAAAGCAATATACGCCGGGGTGCTGTTGGGATCGAAACCTCCGTATTCATCGTTTTCGTTTTCTTCGAGGAGGATTGCGGCATTTTCGAGTTTGGCAACTTCGAGGTTGGCTTCGTTTTTATGGTCTCCCATGATAAAAGTTTCGGCACCATAAACCGATGTGCTTTTGGCCGAATTGCAGTGTATCGAAATGAATACATCGGCATTGGCATCATTGGCAATCGCTGCCCTGCGGTGGAGTTCGATAAATTCATCGGTGCTGCGGGTATAGATTACCTTTACATCAGGCAGGTTTTGTTTGATGTATTTTCCTGTGCGAAGAGCAACTTCCAGAGTTATATTTTTTTCTTTGGAGTGTTTACCCACCGCTCCGGGATCTTTCCCTCCGTGACCGGCGTCGATAACTACGGTACGGATTTTGGTGCCTTTCTGCGAAAAGCCCGGAATTGCCGGAATCAGGCAAACAACAATTATCAGAATGATTCGTTGAAACATCGATGAGCAGCCGAATGGATTTTGAAAGTATATTTGCAAGATCAATTCTGTATTGAATTTAACAAAATTACGGAAAGCATTTGAATAACCACAGCCTTTTGAGCAAATTGTCGGATATGGGGAGGAAAGTAAGGCTTCCGGTTGTGCTGGTGTTCATCCTAACATGGCTGGCAACTGATATGGTGTCAGCACAAGACACAATACCGCTTCCGCGTACAACAAGCATTTTACCTGATTCGGTTCGTTCACAACGTCCAGACACTCTTCAACGAATGGATGTGCGTTCGGAACGCAGGGCTTTGGTGAGAGATACGGTTCCGGCCAGACAGAAAGGTCCGATGCTCGATACAAAAGTTGACCGCACAGCCACCGATTCGATCGTTCAGGATCTGAAAAACCAAAAAGTTTATTTGTATAAAAACGCCACTATTACCTATGGCGAAATCAAAATTGAAGCAGATTATATCATGATCGACTTCAATACCAATGAGGTTTATGCCAAAGGAGTTCCGGATTCTACCGGAAAACCCAAAGGAAATCCGGTGTTTACCGAAAACGGACAAAAGTTTGAAGCCTATGAAATGCGCTATAATTTCGATACCAAAAAAGGGCTTATCAGCAAGGTGGTAACTGAAGACGGACAAGGTTTTTTGCACGGTGTTCAGGTGAAAAAGATGGCCGACAACTCCATCAATATCGGTTCAGGTTCATATACAACCTGTAACAACAAGGAGCATCCACATTTTTCATTCAATTTTAAAAAGTCGAAGGTAATCCCTGATAATAAGATTGTTACAGGTCCGGCATATATGACCATCGAAGATGTGCCCACGCCGCTTGCTATTCCGTTTGGTATGTTTCCGAACAAGAGTGGTCAGCGTTCCGGAATCAGGATTCCTACCTATGGTGAATCCAAGCAACGCGGATTTTACCTTGAGAACGGAGGTTATTATTTTGCCATCAATGAACATATGGATCTTGACGTTCTTGGTGATATTTATTCACGCGGAAGCTGGGCCATCAAACCAACCCTTCGATATACAAGAAGATACAAATTCAGCGGTAATTTCAATGCAAGTTATGCAACCAATGTTGTCGGAAGTCAGGGATCAGCAGATTACCAGAAAAGCAACGATTTTCGCATCCGGTGGACGCATCGTCAGGATCCGAAAGCCAGACCAGCCGGGCGTTTCAGTGCCGACGTGAATATTGTAAGCAGCAATTTTAGTAAGTATAATCCCACCTCGACCGAAAACTATCTGAGCAACGAGTTCAAATCGAGCATTGCTTATCAGACAAACTTCAACAACAAGCTCTTTCTCACAATCAACGGAAGCCACAGGCAGAATACCAAGACAAAGATTGTGGAAATAGTATTGCCCGAGTTTACTTTATCGGCCAACAGCATTTATCCTCTGAAGAAAAAGAACGCCACAGGCAAAGCCAAATGGTACGAATCACTCAGCGTTAACTATACCACGAACGCACGAAACACGATCAGTCTGCCTGACAGTTTGTTGTTCCAGCCGGGTTCAATGAAAAAACTCAAAAACGGAATCCAGCATTCTATTCCCATCTCATTGCCTATCAAGGTTTTGAAGTATTTTAGTTTGAGCAACAGCATCAGCTTTAACGACAGGATGTATTTCAGTTCGATCAAAAAAACCTGGGTAGACACCGATCCCACGGATGAATCAGTTCCTTATGAAGGCGGGGATTTGAACTGGATAAAGAGTTCAGGTTATTCAGCAATAAACCCTGAAAACGGATATGTTGATATAGATACCATTCAGGGATTCCGAAATGTTGTCGATTTCAGCGTATCAACCAATTTGAGTACAAAGATTTACGGGATGGTAAAATTCAAAAAAGGCCCGATCCGCGCCATCCGTCACGTGATGACACCTTCCGTAGGTTTCTCATATACACCCGCCTTTGGAGATGCGCAATGGGGTTATTATGATTCGTATATCGACGGGAATGGAGAATCGCAGTATTACAGCGAGTTCGAAAATGGAATTTATGGAAGTCCGACCAAAGACAAATCGGGAAGACTCAACTTCGGTCTGAACAACAACCTCGAGATCAAAGTACCATCGCGTAAGGATACAATCACAGGGATGAAAAAAGTTGTGCTTATCGAAGGGCTCAGTATTACAGGTAGTTATGATCTGTCAAAAGACTCCCTCAATATGTCGTATATCTCGGTGAGTGGCCGTACAAAACTCTTTAAGAACCTGAATATTCAATATTCTTCTATCTGGGATCCATATGTTGTTGATTCGGCAGGAAGACAGATTAACCGTTTTGAGTGGAATGAAAACCGCCGCTTACTCAGGCTAAACAATACTACCTGGAACTTTGGTTTTTCGTGGCAGCTGAACCAGAAAGAACTCAGTAAAAACAAGGAACCGAAGACTTCAAATATGGGGACGCAGCAGGAAATAGCAGAGATCAACAAAAACCCGGATGATTATGTTGACTGGTCGGTTCCATGGTCGCTGTCGATTAATTATAATCTGCGCTATTCCAATAAGATAACGAATACAAATTGGGTAGCCAAAAATAATTCCACGGTTGTTCAGACGCTGGGCTTCACAGGCGACGTGAATATCACACCAAAATGGAAGGTCGGGTTTAACTCAGGATGGGATTTCAAGGCCAAGGGACTTTCATACACTTCGCTCAATATTTACCGCGATCTGCACTGTTGGGAAATGCGTTTCAACTGGATTCCCCTTGGGGCACGCGCCAGCTGGAACTTCTCTAT
>CAZVKW010000065.1:0-1523 GCA_964627945.1 uncultured Lentimicrobiaceae bacterium | reverse complement strand
TGCTAATCATGTCTGATCCAAATAAAAAACTCTTTCTTCTTGATGCTATGGCTTTGATTTACAGGGCGTTTTTCGCACTGAACAAAAATCCGCGCATCAACTCGAAAGGTTTGAATACTTCTGCCATTCTGGGTTTCGCCAATACGCTTGTCGAAGTGATTAAAAATGAAAAACCCACGCATATCGGCGTTGCTTTTGACACTGCAACACCCACACAACGCCACATCGATTTTGTAGAATACAAAGCCCACCGCGAGAAAATGCCCGACGATCTGGCTGCTTCTATCCCCTATATTATCCGACTGATCGAAGGATTCAATATACCGGTTCTGATCAGCGAAGGATTTGAGGCAGATGATATTATCGGCACTTTGGCAAAAAGAGCTGAAGTTGAAGGTTTTACAACCTATATGATGACCCCGGACAAGGATTTTGGTCAGTTGGTGAGTCCGAATATTTTTATTTACAAACCAGCGAAATTTGGTGAAAAAGCCGAAGTATGGGGCGAAAAGGAAGTTTGTGATCGTTACGGAATCAGTGAACCGACACAGATGATCGATATCCTTGGTTTGTGGGGTGATGCATCAGACAATATTCCCGGTGTTCCGGGTGTGGGTGAAAAAACCGCCGCAAAGTTAATTGGCGAGTATGGCTCAGTCGAAAAACTGCTGGCTGATACATCACAATTAAAGGGGAAACTCAAGGAAAATCTCGATCAGTTTGCAGCTCAGGCCATGCAGTCAAAGCAACTGGCCACGATCATCACGGATGTTCCGATTCCTTTCGAAGCCGATCAGTTGCTGATTTGTCCGCCCGACAGGGAAAAACTACAGGCACTTTTCGATGAGCTTGAATTCCGCACTTTTGCAAAAAGGGTTTTTACCGAACCAAATCAACAAACAGAACGTCCTGTTTTGAATGCAGCTGTTCAAGGAGGTTTGTTCGATTCTGTCGAAGCCGAAATTCCCGGAAATACGGTAAAAAGCAGTCACCATACGATACACGACACACCACATTCCTATCATCTTGTAACAGAGGATTCTGCAATCAATCAGCTTGTTGAGACACTTTCAAGACAGAAATCCTTTTGTTTTGATACTGAGACAACAGGCCTCGACGCCAACAATGCCGAACTGGTCGGAATGTCGTTTGCCATAACGCCCGGTGAAGCCTGGTTTGTCACACTTCCTGATGTATACAACGACTGTCTGAGCATTGTAAGTAAGTTCAAGGCTGTTCTCGAAAACGAAAAGATTGAAAAAATCGGTCAAAACCTCAAATACGATATTTCAGTCCTGCGTTGGTACGACATCGAGGTAAAAGGACCGCTGTTCGATACCATGCTTGCACATTATCTCATTGAGCCGGATTTCAGACACAATATGGATTATCTGGCCGAAACCTATCTGAATTATACACCGGTTGCGATTGAAGAACTGATCGGGAAGAAAGGGAAAAATCAGGGAAGCATGCGCGATGTTCCTCTCGAAGTACTCAAAGAATATGCTGCCGAAGATGCAGAT
>CAZVKW010000064.1:15583-18141 GCA_964627945.1 uncultured Lentimicrobiaceae bacterium | reverse complement strand
GCCTATCCAACAAGCAGCTTCAGTGTTGTAAATCCGGAAAATTTCGATTCATTTTTAATTTAAGATATTCTTTTATTTTCTATAGGAAAATCATTATCCGATGATTTTCCACAAAAAAAAACCGGCGTTGAGCCGGTTCTTCATGATTTGTCTTGATCAAGAATAAATTAAGCTGTTGCCGACGCGCCAGGTGTTGGTGCAGCAGCTGTCATGGCGGCAAGTTCTTTGTCAATATGGAACATTCCGGCTTTGTCTTCGCCTACCAGACTGATTTTATCGAGGATCGTTTTCATAGTGCTTTCTTCTTCAATCTGTTCGGTGATAAACCATTGAATGAAATTACCAGTTGTATAATCTTTTTCGTTGAGTGTTACTTCGTACAATTCGTTGATGGATGCCGAAACAAATTCTTCGTGAACCATCACACGTTTAAAAATATCAAGCAGCGAACTGTAATCACTTTCAGGTTGTTCGAGCGCAAACAAACATGCTTTTCCACCACGGTCGTTCACATAATGAATGAATTTAAGCTGGTGAAAGCGTTCTTCTTCTGTCTGCCTGTACAGAAAAGCTGCTGCACCCGGAAAACCATTTGTTTCGCACCAGATGGCCATGGCAAGATAGAGACGTGATGAATATTCTTCTCGTCTGATCTGTTCGTTTATTGCTGTTTCAACTGTTTTTTTTAACATGGTTCTTTTGCTTGAAAATTAGAGTGCGTTAGCTCCGCTTACAATTTCAATGATCTCATTGGTAATTGCAGCCTGACGTGCTTTGTTATAAATGAGTTTGAGCTCTTTAAGCATATCACTTGCGTTGTCGGTGGCCTGATGCATGGCAATCATACGTGCACCGTGTTCCGAGGCAAAGCTGTCGAGGATTACTTTATAAACCTGTATTTTGAGTGTTTTCGGAATAAGTTCGCCCAGAATTTCTTCTTTCCCGGGTTCAAAAAGGTAATCAACTCCCAGACTGTTATCATTCTCATCACGTACAGGCATTTCAACAGGCAAGAATTGCTCACTGATCAAAATCTGCGTTCCGGCATTCTTGAACTGATTGTATATGAAGATTATACGATCATATTTACCTGCTAAAAAGCTATTCATCAGCTCCTCGGCAATCGGCACTACAGTAGTGAAATTCAGATTATCAAACACATGTATGTTCGATCCGGCAATGTTGTATTTTCTGCTTCTGAAAAACTCCTCGCCTTTCTTGCCAATTGGAAATAATGATACGTTTCCGGCTGCCAATTGCTGTGCATAGGTTTCGTTGATGAGTTTCACGGCTGACCTGATCACATTGGCGTTGAAGGCACCGCAGAGACCGCGGTTCGAAGTCACCGGCACAATCAGGATACGATCGGCAGGGCGTTGAACAGAATAGATTCCCTCGCTGCTTTGTTCGGTACTGGCCGACAAACCTTTCACGAGTTCCTGTAATTTGGCCGCATAAGGTCGCATAGCAATGATGGCGTTCTGCGACTTACGAAGCTTAGATGCCGCCACCATTTTCATAGCGCTGGTGATCTGTCGGGTCGAGTTGACCGATTCGATCCTGGTTCTTACTTCTTTTAGATTTGCCATCCTAAGCGGTTTTCAATTCTAGCGTTCGTATTTTGCTGCGATTTCGGCAGCTACTTCTTTAAGCTTTGCAACGATTTCGTCGGTATATTTTCCGGCTTTCAGACTTTTCAGCACATCGGCATGACGTTCATCGAGATGGTGCAAAAATTCGGTCTGGAAATCGAGTACTGATTTCACCGGCACTTTACGAAGCAGGTTCAATGTTCCGCAGAAGATGATCGCAATCTGATGTTCAACGGTCATCGGGCTATACTGGGCCTGTTTCAGAATTTCCACATTGCGTTTTCCCTTGTCAAGAACTGCCATGGTAGCGGCATCGAGATCGGAACCAAACTTTGAGAAAGCTTCCAGCTCGCGGTATTGTGCCTGATCGAGTTTCAAAGTACCGGCTACCTTTTTCATCGACTTGATCTGGGCATTTCCTCCTACACGACTAACCGAAATACCTACGTTGATCGCAGGACGGATACCTGAGTTGAAGAGGTTTGTTTCCAAAAATATCTGACCGTCTGTAATCGAAATCACATTGGTCGGGATATAAGCCGAAACGTCACCAGCCTGTGTCTCGATAATTGGAAGAGCGGTGAGTGATCCACCTCCTTTTACGATCGGGCGAAGACTTTCGGGAAGATCGTTCATGTTTTTTGCAATCTCATCCGAGTTGATGATCTTGGCAGCACGTTCAAGCAGGCGTGAGTGCAGATAGAAAACGTCGCCCGGATATGCTTCACGTCCCGGAGGGCGACGCAGCAATAGGGAAACTTCGCGGTAAGCGACAGCCTGTTTCGATAAATCGTCATAAATAACAAGTGCAGGACGTCCTGTATCACGGAAAAACTCACCGATAGCAGCGCCTGCAAAAGGAGCGTAGAACTGCATGGCAGCCGGATCTGATGCGGTTGCTGTGATGATTACTGTATAAGGAAGTGCTCCGTTATCTTCGAGTGTTTTCACGATATTGGCAACGGT
>CAZVKW010000064.1:4614-15483 GCA_964627945.1 uncultured Lentimicrobiaceae bacterium | reverse complement strand
TTGAGTACGATACCCATCAGACCGGTCTTTTCAAACTCGACCAATTCGCCTGATTCGGCATTTCCCATGCCGTAAACGCGGGCGATTCCGTCGCCTATCTGCAAAACCGAGCCTACTTCTTCAAGCATAGCATCGGTATTGAAACCGGCTAATTCTTTACGCAGTATTGCTGAAACCTCAGCAGGATTGATAGCTGCCATATTCGTTATTTCTTTTCGTTAAAATCCTTTGATATATAAGTTCTTGTCAAATTCTTTGTGGAGACGGCTGATTGCCTCGCTCACACTGGCATTGTATTTAAAGTCGTTCATCTTCACGATAAAGCCTCCGATGATTTCCGGATCAACCTTTTCGTTCATCTGGAGCGTATATTTTGTTTTCTGAGAAAACAACTTCAGCATTCTTTCACGTTGTTTCTCCTCGATTGGCACTGCAGTTGTGATATCGACCAATGCAATGTTTTTGTATTCGAGATAGAGTTCGTAAAACTGTTTTGCGATGGCTGTGATTTCCTGTTCACGTCCTTTGCTTACCAGAATCTCGAGAAATTTCACCGAGTGTTTTCCGATATGATCGGCAAATATCTTACGGATAATAAGCTTTTTGCGTGATGGTGGAATGACCGGATTGGCCATCAGTTTGCGTAACTCCCGGTTTTGTTCGAGCACCTCAGCCACCAGCTTCATATCCTGTCGTGTTGGCTCAAGCACTTTGTCATCAACCGCAAGGTCGAAAAGAGCTTTTGCGTAGCGTTTTGCCAGTAGGGTATTCTTCATTTTCCTGAATTAACTTAATTGAGTTGCTTTTCGTTGAGCAGACGGTCGATGTATTCCTGTTGTGCTTTTGGGGCACTGAGCTTTTCGCGCAGAAGACGTTCAGCCACTTCGATTGAAATCTCTGCGATCTGGTTTTTCATTTCTGTCATGGCAGCAAGGCGCTCATGATGAATACGTTCTTTGGCTGATTCAACAATACGATCGGCTTCCTGATTGGCTTTCAGACGGGCATCATCAAGCATTTTATCTTTGATTTTGCGTGCTTCTGCCATGATGGCATCGCGTTCTTCCTTGGCTTCACGAAGCAACTGCTCGTTGTCGAGTTTCAGTTTCTTCATTTCTTCATGTGCCAGATCAGCAGCCTGAAGGGCTTCTTCAATATGCTGTTCGCGCTCGTTGAGGGCCTGCATGATGGGCGGCCACACGAATTTTTTCAGCACAAAAAACACAACGCCGAATGCCAGCGTCATCCAAAATATAAGGCCTATTCCCGGATTTATTAATTCCATATTAATTTGATTTACTGATTAATAAATGAACCGTTGTTGCAACCAACCGTTGCAACAACGGAACATGTTACCTGTTAAAGGAACACGATCAGCAGACACACTACGATCGCGAAGAAAGCTACCCCTTCGATAAGGGCTGCTGCTACGATCATATTGGAACGGATGTCGCCGGCAGCTTCAGGCTGACGTGCAATTGATTCCAGTGCGCTTTGGCCAATTCGTCCGATACCCATACTGGCACCAATGGTTGCGATAGCGGCACCAAGTCCGGCAGCCATTTTTGCAAGTGGAGCAAGGTCGAGAGCGGCTTGCATGATAACATTTAATAATTGCATAGTGTTAATGTATTAAGTGATTAATCGGGTTTACAATTTTAATGATGATGTTCGGCATGTTCTTCGTGTGCATGTTCGTGCTCTTCAACGGCCATTCCGATAAAGATGGAAGACAGCAGTGTGAAAACATAAGCCTGGATGAAGGCAACCAGCAATTCGAGAAAGTTCATGAAGATGGAAAGAGATACCGAAAGAACCGACATCCCGTAACCGGCATAAATACTCGTTTTACCGAACACAAAAATCAGACTCACGAATCCAAGAATGATGATATGGCCGGCAGTAATATTGGCAAACAAACGCACCATGAGTACGAAAGGTTTTGTAAGCACCCCGACGATCTCGATGATCGGCATAAGTGGAAGCGGAATCTTGAGCCACCATGGCACTCCGGGTGTGTTGAAAATATGTTTCCAGTAATCCTTGTTCGCACCAAACTGAACGGTAAAGAAAGTACAGAGCGCTAAAACACCGGTCACAGCAAGGTTACCGGTGAGGTTGGCTCCAAAAGGAAAAAATGGAATCAATCCGATGATGTTGTTCAGAAAAATGAAAAAGAAAACTGTGAGCAGATAAGGCAGGAAACGTCGGTAATGCTTCTCGCCAATGGATGTTTTAACAACCTCATCGCGAAGGAAAATAATGAGTGGTTCCATCAGCGATTGCAATCCTTTCGGAGCATGTTTGCGTGTTTTTTTGTACGAGCGGGCTACACTCAGGAAAAGGAGAATAATGATCGTCGATGAGATCAATATTGCAAATACGTTCTTGGTAATTGAGAGATCAAGGGGTTTTACCTCTGAGCCATCGGCCAGTTTCTTTACGATTTTCCCTTTTTGCATCCCGCTTTTGCAAATATAAAAGCCTTCATAGGCTTCATGACCATGATGAAACTTGGATGACATGAAAACATGCCATTTTCCTTCGTCATACAAAATTACCGGAAGCGGAACACTCACGTGTGTGTGACCAATCGTGGCAACATGCCATTCATAAGCATCCACCAGGTGATCGATGATCAGTTGTCCGGGATTAAATTCTTCAACGGGTTCCTGTCCGCCTTCCTCATGCGTAGCAACGGCTGCATGTTCTTCATTAGCAAACAATTGTGCAGTTCCAAAAAGGATCATGCACATGAACAAAAGCAGTCTGTAGGAAATTCCCCTTTTTGTTTTGATCAGCGCCATCTATATACTTGATTCTACGTTAGAAATAGTTTGCAATTTTACGAAAGAATCCTCAATCCTGAAAGCATTTTTGTATTTTTTGCTGATTCAGGTAGATTATTACCTGAATTTCAGACCTAAATAGTCCCTGTCCGGCAGTTTATGGCAAAACTACCGCAACTTATCCTTCGATTCTTAGGCCAGAAGTCCAGAATAGCTTGGTACTGAGTCGTGATTTAGTATACCTTTGCAAAAAAAAATTACGGTATGTCGAAAATCATGGATCCCATCGGACGTTTGATGGGTTTACGTTACAAATCACATCCCTGGCACGGGGTTGAAATTGGTCCCGGAGCACCGGTTGTCGTTACTTGTTTTATTGAGATTGTTCCTTCCGATACCGTGAAATATGAGGTGGACAAAGTTTCAGGATATTTGAAACTCGATCGACCGCAAAAATATTCAAACGTTGTTCCGGCTTTATATGGTTTTATTCCTCAGACTTTTTGTGCCAAACGTGTTGCTGAATACTGTAACGAAAAAACCGGACGTACGGATATTAACGGGGACCGCGACCCACTTGATATCTGCGTGCTTACCGAAAAAGAAATCACACATGGTGATATTCTCGTAAAAGCCAGACCAATTGGTGGTTTCAGAATGATCGACGGAAATGAAGCCGATGATAAACTGGTTGCTGTACTTGATAACGACGCTGTTTACGGAAACTACAAAGACATTTCTGACTGTCCGGCTCTGGTGCTTAACCGTTTGAAACACTATTTTCTTACCTACAAAGACCTGCCGGGAAAAGACGCACATGTCGAAATCACACATGTGTATGGCATCGACGAAGCCCACGAAGTTATCCGTCGCTCCATGGACGATTACCATCATAAATTCGATAATCTCGACAGTTTCCTTTCAGAAGTTTAAACTTCTTTATATTCAACATCACATAAAAAAGCAGGCTCCGGACGGAATCCTGCTTTTCGCACTTATTTAGGTATATTAGAAATATAAGGAGGGCTTTCTATTTGGCTTCGCCTTTGATTTTATCGTTAACAGTAAGTCCGTCAAGCACTTCGATAACAAGTCCGTCAGATAAACCAGTCTTGACCAATCTTTTTTCGAAAGTCTGTGGAGAAGTTTCAACTTCAACAAAAGCAGTGTCGCCTTCAAATTTCAGCAGACTTTCGTTGATCGCAAGCACTTCGTTGCGTCGGTCGAGAACAATGTCGGCATTTGCACTGTATCCGGCGCGGATAAACTGCTTGTCTTTCAGGCTTACCGAAGCCCTGATTTCAAACTGAATCGCACCATTTTCTTCAACACCTTTTGGAGAAATACGCTCCAGAACTGCCGAGAATTTATCGGTTTCAATGGCACCGATAGTCAGAATAAGTTCCATTCCTTCGCGTAGTTTTCCAACTTCCGACTCGTCAACCTTGCCTTCGAAAATCATTTCATTCATATCGGCAACACTGGCTATAGTGGTTCCATCATTAAAGGTATTGCTTTCAATCACCGATTTACCTTCTTCCACCGGCACTGCCAGAACCATTCCGTTGATGGTTGAACGGATGAGGGTGTTGGTGACCTGTCCGGCCTTGCGTGTGGCACCTTCCCGAATAAGTTCAAGGTTGTCTTCGGCTGAATCCAGCTCTTCCTTTGCATTGCGGTAGGCAATGTCGTACGTCAGAAATTCGGCTTCCGGAACAACGTTTTGGCGAAAAAGTTCTTCGTAACGATCAAAGTTTTTCTTACTCTCCTCAAGTTGAATTTTGGCTCTTTTCACCCGCGATTCGGCATTGTTCAGATTGATCATATCCGGAATAATCTTCACTTTGGCGATCAGCTGGTCTTTCTGAATAATATCACCTGGTTCGATATAAATCTCTTCGATGATACCAGATACCTTCGGTTTGATTTCGATTTCCTTACGCGGAATGACCGATCCTGTGGCTACCGTTTTGCGAATTATATCCGTTTTGAACGGAACGACCGTATTGAAAACTACTGGTTTTTTTTGTGATTTCTGATAAAGGTAATAGATAGTTCCTGCAAATACACCTACAAGAACCAGGGCAAGGATTATTTTGAGAGCGGTTTTCATTTTTTGTTATTTTGTTGATTTACAATGATTTATTCTTTATTCAAAACGTAATGCGTCGATAGGTTTGATGCTGATGGCACGTCGTGCCGGAATAAGTCCGGCGAACATTCCTGAAATTACCAAAATGACCAGTGACATGATTGCAACATTGAAGTCGATATTCGGATGCAGGAACATAGTATTGCTTGTTGCCGGTGGCGGCATGTTGCGGTCGATCAGTTCGATGATAAATACTCCAATGACCAGACCGATATAACCCGCGATGGTAGTCAGAAAGACAGCTTCGCCCACAATCTGCGCGATTATTTTAGCCGGTGTTGCTCCCAGAGCACGCATGATGCCAATTTCCCGGGTGCGTTCCTTTACGATAACGAGCATAATGTTACTGATACCGATGACTCCGGCCAGAAGCGTCCCGATTCCAACAACCCAGATCAAACCCCGGATGCCGGCAAACAGACCTGTCATTTGATTAAACTCTTTTTGAAGATTGAAATATCCAATAGCACGTTCGTCTTCAGGTGCCACTTTATGGCGCTCTTTCAACAGATGTTTGGCTTTGTCTTCAACCACAGTTACCGGAATACCTTTCTTCGAAGTCATCGCAAACCAACCCACAACATCGCCATAATTATATGCCTGTTGCAAAGTAGTGAATGGCAGGTGAATACTCTGTTCCTTATCACCTCCGAAATTCATATTCTGGTTTTTGGGTGTAAACACACCAACTACCTGAAAATAAATGCCGTTGATACGAATATATTGTCCGATCGGATTTTCGTCCTTGTCAAACATAACCTCCAGAACACGCTTGCCGATGACAGCTACTTTTCGCTTCTGAATGATGTCCATCTGATTGATGAATCTTCCCTGTACGATGTTGGCCGGGTCGATGATGTTCCATTCGGGATAATCGCCGAAGATGCTGAAAGCGCCAGCTTTTTCCTTGCGGATAACATTATTACCCGAACGGCGTCCGCCACCTTCGAGCCGGGGTGCAAGAATATCAAGTTCCGGAATATTATCTTTCAATGCCTGAATATCGTCGTTGCGGTAATTGAAATAGCGGTTGCGTGGAAGTCCTTTATATGGAACAGTGGTTGGTTGTGTCCACATAAAAACGCTGTTGGTGGCAAAATCACCCATGCCATTGGTCACGCCATTTTTCAGGCCATTGCCCGATCCGATCATAATCATCAGCATGAAAATGCCCCAGAACACCCCGAAAGCTGTGAGCAAGGTCCGGATCTTGTTTTTGGAAAGGCTGCTTCCTATCTCCTGCCAGTAGTCGCGATCAAACATTGTGGTTATTATTAAAAGGGTACATTTTATTCATCTCTCAGGGCCTCTATTGGCTTGATGGCTGCAGCGCGCCTTGCCGGGATAAAACCCGCCAGTGCACCCGCGATCACCAGCAAAATTGTTGCGCTGACAGCGATCTGGATATTCACTTCGGGTTGTTTGAAAAATTCAGTATCGACCTGTTTCGAAATCAGTTCAAGCAGACCCACTCCTAAAACCAGACCGATATACCCGGCAAATCCTGTGATGAGGATTGTTTCCTGTAAAATCAGGCTGATGATGCTTCCGGGGGTTGCTCCGAGGGCTTTGCGAATACCTATTTCCTTGGTGCGGTCTTTCACCACAATCATCATGATGTTACTAACACCAACCACTCCGGCGATAATAGTGCCGATGCCGATGACCCAGATGAACATGCTGATGCTGGCAAACAGATTCTTAAAGCGCTGAAATTCTTCTACACTGTTCCAGAAAAACATGGCCCGTTCATCGGTCACATCATAATGATGGCGTGCAGCCAGCTTCTGTTTCAGTTCGTTTTCTATTTCTTTCGATTGTTCGGATGTTGCACTTCCAACGGTAACCGAAATACTATTCACGTTACGACCCATTCCAAAAACCCTTTGTGCGGTTGAGATGGGCATATACACCACCTGCATATTATCGTCGCGTCCGTCGTCATCGGTAAATACGCCCACCACTTTAAACGGAACACCGTTTACACGGACATATTTCTCAAGTGGATCTTCCGTTTTGAAAAGTGCGTCTTTAACTTTTGTGCTTATTACCAATGATTTACGGAATTCCTTCACATCAATATCATTCACAAACCGACCCTGATTGATGGTAAGTTTTTCGATGGTGGAATAGGCCGGATGAATGGCGCGGATATTATAAGAACCGAATTCGCGGTTGTATGAAACTGTGTTTCCGCTCCAGAGCTCGAATCTTCCGGAGATATTGTCGATTTCGTCGACCGACTGTTTCAGATAATCATAGTCCTCGTTGGTCATCTGAATATTCCGCCCGGGCTGCATTCCTGCATAAGCCTTGCTGGTCTGACCGTTCCATATCCAGATTGTATTGGTTGCCGATGAACGAAACTGACTTTCAACTCCTTTTTGCAGTCCTACCCCGGCGCCCTGCAATATGATGAGCATAAAAATGCCCCAGGCTACCGAAAAACCTGTGAGGAAGGTGCGCAACTTATTCTTTTCGATGGTTGCGAATATTTCCTGCCATTTATCAAGGTCAAACATGGTGATTGCCGGGATTAAACTGTTTGTAAGTGTGCTTGACGAACACCGTTTTTCTGGTCTGTCTGAATGAGTCCGTCGTTCAGACGGATGATGCGCTGGGTGCGGTGGGCGATATCGTTTTCATGGGTCACGATGATGATTGTGATACCTGTCTGATTGATTTCATCGAAAAGGTCCATCACTTCACTTGATGTAGTACTGTCGAGAGCGCCGGTAGGCTCGTCGGCCAGAATGACTCTGGGTTTTCCAATCAATGCACGGGCGATAGCCAGACGCTGTTTCTGTCCACCCGACAACTCATTGGGCAAATGATGTGCCCAGGATAACAAACCAACACGTTCAAGATATTCGAGGGCGATGGCATTTCGTTTGCGGCGCGGAACTCCCTGATAATAGAGCGGAAGGGCCACATTTTCCATCGCGTTTTTAAAGCTGATAAGGTTAAACGACTGAAACACAAAACCAAGTGTTTTATTACGCAATTGTGCGGCTTTCTTTTCGCTCATTTCGCGTATCGTTTTGCCATCGAGGCTGTATTCACCGGCATCGTGATTATCAAGCAGACCGATAATGTTCAGCAGGGTCGATTTGCCCGATCCGGATGAGCCCATGATGGCGACCATCTCGCCTGCATTAACCTGCAGATTGATGCCTTTCAGCACATGCAGGCTGTTCTGACCCATCGAATAGCTTTTGTGAATGTTGTTGAGTGTGATCATATTGATTTATTTGAGCACGAAAAAATACATGAACATGCAGGAGCACAATATATGCCATGATTTGTATCGATCTGTATCAATGCGATTTAGTACAACAGTACTCTATCATAAGTGTACGCTTTGAAACAGAAAGTGTGCGGAAGCGGTCAGTCGGGCCAAAGCTGTGCGGACCACTTCCGGTGAAACCGGCACCTGAATAACGAAATTCAATTCGGAATGTTGCGCTGAATATGCTTATTGCGCTGAATTTGTTCAGAAAAACAGGGATTTAAGTGGCTTAAAGGAAAAACCTGTTAATGGTCGCTTAATTACGTTTTTCCTAAAAAAAGATAAAATCTGATTATCAATCAAAATACAATTAACCAGATTTATTCAGTTTTAATCAACAAAGGTTTCCCGGATTACTTCCTTGCATGATTTGATTTCGAGCTTTGTTAATTTACCCAGCACTTTCAGGATTCTGACTTTATCCACTGTCCTGATCTGATCGATGACAATCATTCCCTTTTTCCTTTCATGTTCAACAGGCACCCGCGTGGGATATCGTTTCTGACTGCTGGTCATCGGCGCCAGAACAATTGTATCAAGATGGCGATTCATCTCGTCCGGTGAAATAACAACACAGGGCCTTGTCTTTTGAATTTCGCTGCCAACTGTTGGGTCCAGATTGACCAGAACAATCGAATATTGATTGATTACCATTCTTCAAGTGGTTCATTTTCAAACACATCACTGATCAGTAACTTATCATCATTTTCCTGATGCATCTTTTGAAATGCTGAATCCCAGTTCTTTCTGGGTTGGTCAATTGGTTTTAGAATGATTCTTCCTTTCTCAAGAATTATCTCAATCTTATCCTGTATCTGATATCGCTCCAAAATGGATTTGTTCAACCGAAGACCTTTCGAATTCCCTATTTTGATGATTGATGCTTCCATGATTCTTTGTAAAATGTGACTACAAAGTTATTACATTTTACATTCTGTTGGAAGAATCTTTTTCATTACTTAAAAATATATGAATATCAGTAAACATTTAAAATCTTTGTCAATAAGTGTAGATTACTTATGTTTCGACTACGCTCAACATGACAAAAAAGTTGCTAATTGATTCTGCAATTGTTAATCAAAAAAAAGCCTGCTGAAGTTTTCAGCAGGCCAGAATATTTTTAAAAATATCAAAATTAATTGTATCAAACCACCCGCTCAAACTGTTTCAGGAAACGGAGGTCGTTTTCAAAAAACAGGCGCAGGTCGTTGATCTGGTATTTCATCATCGTGATGCGTTCGATTCCCATACCAAAGGCAAATCCTGAATACATATTCGGATCGATTCCGCAGGCTTCAAGTACGTTTGGATCAACCATACCGCAGCCAAGAATCTCGACCCAACCTGAATATTTACAGATATTACAGCCTTTACCACCGCAGATATTGCACGAAACATCCATTTCGGCAGAAGTTTCGGTGAAAGGGAAGTAAGACGGACGGAAACGGATTTTTGTTTCCGGACCAAAGAATTCTTGTGCAAAATAGTATAATGTCTGTTTGAGATCGGCAAACGAAACCTGCTTGTCGATATACAAACCTTCGATTTGATGAAAGATGCAGTGAGCCCGCGCCGAAATAGCTTCGTTGCGGAATACCCTGCCAGGAGCAATAATACGGATAGGTAGTTTCCCCTGCTCCATGATGCGTACCTGAACACTCGAAGTATGTGTACGAAGAGCTATATCAGGATCTTTCGTGATAAAAAAAGTGTCCTGCATATCGCGGGCCGGATGTTCCGGAGGGAAGTTCAGTGCGGTGAAATTATGGAAATCGTCTTCGATCTCAGGTCCTTCGGCAATCACAAATCCCAGACGTTCAAAAATGCTGTTGATCTCGCGACGAACAAGTGAAATCGGATGACGTGCTCCGCCAACTGAAGCGGCCGGCAGACTTGTATCAAGCTTGCTGCTGCTCCCCGACTGTTCCCCAAAACTGTCCTGAAACGAATCAAGTATTGCCTGAGCTCTGTTTTTCAGTTCGTTGAGCAAGATGCCCATCTCTTTGCGTTCTTCAGCGGCAACGGTTTTGAAATCGTTGAACAGCGAAGGAACAAGGCCCTTCTTGCTCAGATATTTCAGGCGGTAAGTCTCAAGCTGGTCTTTGGTGCTGATCTCAATCGCCTGGATTTCGTTCAGCAAGTCAGCAATTTTCGTTTTCATGCTTGGGTTTTTTATTTCAGAATTTCAATGGTCATCGTAACCGGCTGGACAGGTTTATCGCCAGGAGCGGTTTTAACAGCAGCAATTTTATCGATCACATCAAAGCCATCGATCACTTCACCAAACACGGTGTAAGAACCATCGAGATGTGGTGTGCCTCCCTTGGCAGCATAGGCTTTCAACTGCTCAGGCGTATATTTTACACCTGTGCGTTTGGCTATTCCCAGCAAATTTGCTTCATCATATTTCTGTCCCTGAACGATATAGAATTGAGACCCTGAAGATGCTTTTTTCGGGTTTGCCTGATCGGGAAGACGGGCTGCAGCCAAAGCACCTTTGGTGTGAATATGATTGGCTTTAAACTCGGCCGGAACGGTATATCCGGGATCATCCTGACCAGCTTTGCTTCCACCACCCTGAATCATAAAATTCTTGATCACCCGATGAAAAGGCGAACCATTGTACCAGCCCTCTTTCA
>CAZVKW010000064.1:0-4514 GCA_964627945.1 uncultured Lentimicrobiaceae bacterium | reverse complement strand
GTTTGTGCCGAAAGGCTCATCGTGAGCAAAATAAGCAGTGATATGATTGTCGCTCTCATATAAATTTAAGTTTAGGGCCACAAAGGTAACAAAAGTGTATGATTTGAACCAATTGCCTGTTCATGCTTATACAGGATTGATGCTTTTTGGCTGAAATCAGTATATTTATTTGAGAATTTCTCCATAACTTTTCATGCCGGAAACTTCAGATTCTAATTCTTAACTATCTGTTTATATGATTATTAGACAAATTCTCTTCCTTGCATTCCTTTTCATTTCCGGATTTATCCGGGCTCAGGCTGATTTCAGACCTGGATTTGTTATTCAGAACTCAGGTGACACCTTATTTGGTAGCATCGATTACCGGGGCGATATGACCATGGGAAGCCTTTGCAGATTCAAAACTGCCGAAAATGAAATCCGTGATTTTTCTCCGTTTGATATTCCTGCATACAGGTTCACCGATAGCAAATATTTCATTTCGAGAGAGGTAGATGGTAAAATGGTTTTTCTGGAGTTTCTGATCAAAGGAAAAGTGAATGTTTACTATTTAAGAGATGATGTGGGCGATCATTTTTATTTGGACAAAGAAGGTGAGCGCTTAACAGAACTTGTTTACAGTGAAGAAGTTAAGATGATCAAAGAGAACCCCAATAAAGAGAAACGCTATCTGGTTAAATCGAACAAACATATTGGCGTTTTATCCTATTATATGCAGGATGCCCCTGATCTGCAACCAAAAATCAAAAGCATCGCAAAACCAGAACAACAAAATCTGATCAATCTGGCCGAAAAATATCACAATGAAGTTTGTAAAGATGAAGAATGCATCATTTTCGAGAAAAAGCTTCCGCTGTTTAAGGCCAATCTCGAGATCATCGGTGGATTCGTTGATTTTGGGCTTGAAGATGATATCGCTGACAGGCTCTTTTTTCAAAGCGGTGTTATTGTCCATATCTGGATGCCCAGGGCCAATGAAAAACTATATTTCAAAACCGGTATTATCTATGCGCGTCCGGAGTTCAACAATGGCAAAAGAACGAACTATCTGAAAATCCCGATGCATCTTGTCTATCTTGCTCCTAAAAGCATGAAAATCAGACCGACTGCTTCGATTGGATTACTCAGCCCGTCCTATTCAGCCGGCTTTCTGGTGGGAATTAATGAAACAGTCAGTCTGGGAGTACAATCCTGGTTGAATTATTATGCGAATGACAAGTTCTTTTTGCTTCCGGCAGAATTCAATAATTATTCTGTTTCAGCGAGTGTCTATTTCGATCTATAATGTATGGTGTTGACATTCTTATAATTAATGACAAAGTTTACTTCTAGATTGTTCATCATTAATGCAAGAGGAGCTTGATCGATTAACAAATAAAAAATAATAGTCGGGCTACTCAGCGCTGATTTCTGGCCATATGACCAAATACCTATCTTTGCACTAAATCATATATTTCATTTATGTCCGGCACAAAAGAAGCCCTGACCATACACCGTAAAGCACTCGAAATCAATCTCGACCCCACTATATTCGGTAGTTTTGCCGAGATTGGCGGCGGACAGGAAGTGGCCCGAAACTTTTTTCAGGCCGGCGGCGCATCCGGAACGATAGCCAAAACCATTTCGGCATACGACAAAACTTACAGCGACGCTATTTACAGCAAACACGAGATTTCGAAACGCTATGTTTCGCGCGAAAGACTCGAACAAATGCTTGCTTTCGAATACGATGAATTACTCAGTTTCCTCGATCAGAGCCGAAGACCCGGTACCCGGTTTTTTGCCTTTGCCAATACGGTTTCAACACTCAATTATAAAAAGGACAATATCAGTCATGGCTGGCTCGGACTGCGTTTTCAGTTGCGCGAAAACGCCGAGCCGAATCAGGTGATCATTCATGTTCGCCTGCGCGAAAACGATAACTTATTACAGCAGAATACCTTAGGTGTTTTGGGTGTGAATCTCATCTACGCCTGTTTTTACCTTTGGGAACGGCCTAACAGCTTTTTACAGTCGCTACTCGATAATCTCTCAACGGATCGCGTTGAAATCACGATGGTGAATATGAGCGGGGCCGAGCTTTCGTATGTCGATAACCGGCTTCTGGCTGTGCAACTTGTGAAAAACGATATGACCAACGCTATCATGTTCGATCGGTTTGGCGAAGTGCAGGAACCCGACGATATGCTTTACAAGAAAAACGCGCTGGTGTTTCGTGGAAGTTTCCGCCCGGTGAATTATGTGAGCATCGATATGCTGAAAACCAGTTTCTGCCTGTTCAAAAAAGACGAGGACTACGACAAACACAACACCATTCCGATCTGCGAAATCACTTTGAATAATCTGCTGAGCGAAGGCGATTTCGACGAAAAAGACTTCCTGAACCGCGTGGATCTGCTCAACGAAATGGGCCAGAATGTGATGGTGTCAAATTTCAGGGAATTCTACAAACTGGTCGATTTTATGACGCAGTTCAGGGTGATTAAAGTTCGTTTGGTAATTGGAATTCAGACATTTAGCAAAGTGATGAACGAAAAATACTATACCCATCTGAAAGGTGGAATTCTGGAAGCACTCGGTCAGCTTTTCCCGCATAATGTGAAAATTTATATTTATCCTGTTCTGGATGAAAACAGCGGTGAACTCATCCGCATCCGTGATCTTTGTGTGCAGCCTGCGGTTTGTCATCTGTTGAATCATCTGATCGATAACCGCCTTATTCTCGATGTTCCGAATGTGAACACGAAACACTTGGGCATCAACCCGACCGAAATACCTGACCTGATCCGTCATCATGCTGACAACTGGGAAACAATGGTTCCTGTTTTTATTGCCAAACGGATCAAAGAACGGAAATTGTTTGGTTATTCTTCTGATTGACAATCATTTAAAACAAAATATTATGTTTAAGACAAACGAATACTTCGACGGAAACGTAAAATCAATCGCATTCGAAACAGCCGAAGGTCCGGCCACGGTAGGCGTGATGGCCCCGGGAGAATACACTTTTGGCACCTCCACTATCGAACATATGACCGTGATTTCGGGCAAACTTGATGTGCAGCAACCCGGCGAAACCGAATGGAAAAGTTATCTTCCTTTCGAAACATTTATTGTAGCCAAAGATGTGAAATTCAAGGTGAAAATGACCGAAGAAACGGCTTACAGATGCTTGTATAAGTAAAACAATTGCGATAATTGTGGAACTGATTCGTTATTAGTTCACTTTACGAAGGAAGATGTTATTTTTGTACTATGACCAAGAGAAACAAAATATTGAACAGAATTATCGGATTAGCAAATGCAACTGATCCTGATTCTGAAGTATATCTTTACGGCTCCCGGGCCCGGGGTGATTCTCATCGGTCATCCGATTGGGATTTGTTGATTTTACTTAGCTTTCAGCATGTTCCTTTCTCGCTTGAGACAAAAATCATGGATCAGTTTTATGAAGTTGAGCTGGATACCGGTGAAATTATTTCACCTCTGATCTACTCAAAAAAAGACTGGGAAGATAATCACTCATTTACACCTCTGTTTGAAAACATAAAATTAGAAGGGCTTAGAATACAATGATCGGATCGAAGAAAGATCTCGTGGAGTACAGGTTAAAACGAGCGAAAGAAACTCTGGAAGATGCTTTTATTCTCGCCGAAAACGGCAAATGGAATTCAACTATCAATCGATTATATTATTCGGCTTACTATGCAGTTATGGCGCTCCTGTTAAACTCTGATCATAAGCCAACAACTCATAATGGGGCAAAACATAACTTTTCTGAATATTTTATTAAGACTGAAATCATTCCAAAAGAGCTTGGTAAAATATATTCGCAATTATTCACCTGGCGGCAAAAAGGAGATTATGACGACCTTTTTGATTTCGATGAGGGAAAAGATCTGCCATATTTCGAGCCCGTTTCCAAACTTATAAAGACAATAGAAAACCTGTTGATGGAATAATCGTCTGATATTTTCACTTATGCAATTCATTTGGATAAGGATCAGCACCTAAAGCACCGGAAAGTTATTTTGTTATAAGAACCACATTTTACCTAAACGTTTTTGTTAACACAACAAAATCAGAATTATCATGTCAAAAATTATCGCCCTTGTGGCACACGATAACCGCAAAAAAGATCTCCTCGACTGGGTTTCGCACAACCTGAAAAAGCTGAATGACCATACCTTTTATGCTACCGGAACCACCGGAAAAATGGTGTCGGAAGTGCTCGATCATGTTACCTGCCTGAAATCCGGTCCGCTCGGTGGCGACCAACAACTGGGCTCGCTCATCGCCGAAGGAAAGATTGATTATCTGATCTTCTTCTGGGATCCGATGACCAATCAGCCCCATGATGTGGACGTGAAAGCCCTGCTTCGTTTGTCCGTTTTGTATAATATTCCGACGGCAAGCAACCGCTCAACGGCTGATTTTCTGATCACTTCGCGGCTTTTTAACAACCGTGATTACAAACCGCTTTTGAAAGATTACAGCGTGTATCTGAACCGGGA
>CAZVKW010000063.1:0-18721 GCA_964627945.1 uncultured Lentimicrobiaceae bacterium | reverse complement strand
CCTGATTGATTGGTTGATTGGCAGCTTTCGGGATAAAATCCTTGCTCAGAATCCTAAACTCGGTTCGGCGGTTCAACTGATGGGCAACTTCCTTCATTTCATTTGTCGGAAGAGCATTAATATAAGCTTCGCTCAGAACTGTTCCGGCTTCGAACTTTGATCCGTTTACATTGATTGTTTTTTCCAGTTCACGCGGAACGCGTTCACCATAACCACGGGCAACAAGACGCTCGGCATCAATGCCGCGAAGAATCAGAAAATCAACTACCGATTGTGCACGTCGTTGTGAAAGAATATCGTTTTTCTCTTCTGTATCGCGGTTATCGGTATGTGATGCCAGCTCGATTACAAGAGTCGGGTTCAGCTGAAGGGTTGTGATAAGTCCCTGTAACGAATCTTCGTACTGTGGCTTCAGTTCCCAGCGGGCCAGATCGTAAAGAATATCGGGCAGAGCGATCGGTTTCTGTGGAATTGGATCAAGCATGAAATCTTTTACAAAATCCTTGCTAAACTCAACACCCACAGTTGTTTCCATGGCCGATTTGGTGAAATAATTCTCCTTATCAACAACGATTTCATAGGTTGTGTTTTTGGTCACCTGACTGTTGCCGAAAAGGAAGTAGCCTTTGTCGTTGGTTCTTGTGCTGAGTGTCATTCCATTCGAACTGATCAACTGAATAGTTGCACTTTCGACATACTGCAGCGTTTTTTCGTCTTTCACGGTTCCGGCGATGGTAAACAAGACAGGAGGTTCGATGAAATAGAAAAGATTGTCGATGCCTTTCGGATTTTCGCGGTTGCTTGAGAAAAATCCCCTTTCTTCTTCCGGATGGAAAACGATCGAGAAGTCGTCGCCTGTTGAATTAACGGGAGATCTCAGGTTTCTCGGACTTGTCCAGGCTCCGCTGGTGTCAACATTGCTGACAAAAATATCGAGTCCGCCCATTCCACCATGACCGTTCGAAGAAAAATACAAAGTTGTATCGTTGCGCAGAAAAGGAAAAATCTCATCGCCTTTGGTGTTTACACCGGGTCCGATATTCATGGGTCTTTTGAAAGGATCAGTTTTCTTCTCGCGTGTTGTAACCCAGATATCTTTTCCACCAAAACCACCTTTGCGTTCAGCTGCAAAATACATCATGAGTTCATCTTCGCTGAGTGTAGGATGTCCCACAATATCAAGTGTATCCACGCCACTGATCTCAACAGGAGTGGGTTTTCCCCAGTCGCGCCCTGATCGGGTGCTGGTATAGATGCGACAGCCAGAGGTGCGTTTGTCGTAGTTATCGCAACGGGTAAAATAGAGTTTGTTGAAAGTGCTGTTCATCATCGGGGCACCTTCGCTTGCCTTGGTGTTCACAACGCCTGACTTGTCAACAGGAACGGGCGTGCTCCATTCGTTTTTACGATCGAGGCGTGAAATGAACAGATCGCTGAAGTTTTGGTCAAGCCATCCGTCTTTTTCTTTCCCTGTAGAACCGTCGCGCGTGGATGTGAAGATGATTTCGTTGAAGTTGGGTGATGCCCAGGAGGCGGCGAAATCCGATTCACGGGAATTGACTTTCTTTAGAACACTGACTTCGTATTTGGATGGATTCTTGATCCAGTCCTCGATCATGGCGGCTGTCTCAGCACCGGCTGCACCGCGTGGATCGTCGGGAACAAGTTCGGTATATTTATTATAGTTCTCGATGGCCAGACTGAATTTCTGGTTCATTTTCAAAACTTCTGCAAAATACAGATAGATTTCGGGATGTTTCTTCGGGTATTCCGTCCGGAGAACCCTTTTATACGTTGCTTCGGCTCTTTTATAACTTCCGGTTAAACGATAACATTCAGCCATCCGGAAACTGATACGATCTCTTTCTTCCGATTTTTTCTTGACACGATTGAATGCCTTTTTGTAGCGTTCGGCAGCTATGGTATACATTTTCCTATCGAAGGCTTCATCAGCACCTTTGGCAGGGTTTCGCTGAGCCAACAGGCTCTTTCCCGAAAAGGAAATAAGTATGAGTAGAAAGAAGGTAAGGAGGTATTTCATCTGTTTGCCAGAAAGTTTTTTACGGAGCATAAACGAAAAAAATGCTGGATTATTGACCTTGTTCATCAGTTTCAATCGTCTTTTTGCTGCTCGTTGTTTCTGTATTGAATTCTTTCGATTCAGGACTTGGTTTAACTACCTGATTTTCATTCAGAAAGCTTTTTTCTGTTAAATATTCACTAAGTCTCGATTCACGGTCAATTCGTTGCACTTCTTTGTTGATTTCTGCTTTAAAACCGGATGAAGCCCGTTTCATCTCGTTCATGGTTTTACCCAGTGTTCGTGCTACTTCCGGAATCTGTTTCGGTCCAAGAACGATAAATGCGACGAAAACGATCAGGAAAATTTCACCGGAACTTAAGTCGAAGAATAAAAGCATTTTGAAGAAAAATTTGACCTCAAAAGTAGTAAATAATCAGTGAAGTTGATGAACAGATTCAATTAAAACAAAACATCCTGTCCCGGCAAACCAGAACAGGATGTTTCAGAAATGATGATCAGATTATTTTTTTGCTGATTCAGCAAGTTTTTCGTCTTTACCTTTTTTAGCACGCATGAGCAGGTCATAGGCAATCGGACTCGCATTGAATACGGATGAATATGTTCCGAATGCGATACCAAAGAGCAGAGCAAATACAAATCCGCGGATTACTTCACCTCCAAAGAGGAAGATCACGATCAATACAACTAGCGTGGTACCTGTTGTGTTGATGGTACGGGTTAATGTGCTGTTCATAGCATCATTAAGATTTGTTTTCAGTGCTTTCTTCGGATGCAGGTTCACGTTTTCACGGATACGGTCGAAGATAATAACCGTATCGTTGATTGAGTAACCGATGATGGTTAGGATAGCTGCGATAAATGACTGGTCAATCTCCATACTAAACGGCATGAAAGTATAGAAGAATGAGTAGATCCCTAGAACAATGATAGTGTCATGGAAAAGGGCCGCTACACCAGCGACACCATATTGCCATTTATTGAATCGGATTGCGATGTAAACAAAAATGATAAACAACGCAAATACAATAGCCATCACAGCTTTGTTCCGGATATCATCAGCAACGGTTGGCCCGATTTTCTGTGAGCTCAAAATTCCGATACTGGCATCATCTGATGAGAACTGCTGATAAGTAACACCATCAGTATAGAAACTCTTCAGACCTTTAAATAATTTGGTCTGCAGAATAGAATCTACTTCTTTACGATCATCTTCGATGAGGTATTTTGTGGTGATCTTTACCTGACGTGATGGTCCAAAAGTTTTTACTTCTGGAGCAGCATCTTTAAATTCTTCGGCCAATGCTTTTCTTACTTCTGTAACAGTTATTTCACGGTCGAAACGAACGATATAGGTACGGCCTCCGGTGAAATCAACTCCAAAGTTCAATCCTTTGAAAGTGAGGGATGCAAGACTAAGAACAAACAAGATGATTGAGAAAGTATAGGCTTTCTTACGGGCACCGATCCAGTCAAATTTGAAATCATGCAGGAAGTTACGGGTGTATTTGTTGTCGAAGTTGAGTTTTTTGTTTGTGTCAAGAACGTAGTCAAATACCAGTCGGGAGATGAAAATCGCTGTGAACATGGAGGTTAAAATACCAATGATCAAAGTTGAAGCAAAACCCTGAATAGGACCTGAACCAAACACATACAATACAATACCAGTAAGCAATGTTGTAACGTTACCGTCGATAATAGCTGAATAAGCATGTTTAAATCCATCGTCGATAGCAAGTCTCATTCCCTTACCAGCCCTGATTTCTTCTTTAATACGCTCATAAATAATAACGTTCGCGTCAACAGCCATACCCATGGTGAGTACGATACCTGCTATACCCGGAAGTGTCAGAACTGCTCCAATGGATGCGAGTACACCAAAAAGGAAGAAAACGTTGAAGAACAAAGCGATATTGGCAACAGAACCGGCACGGTTGTAATAAAGATACATATATAACAGTACCATAAGGAAAGCGAAAACAAATGAATACATACCTGCTTCAACTGCTTCGCGACCAAGTGATGGTCCAACAACTGCTTCTTCAACAATTTTTGAAGGAGCAGGTAATTTACCGGCTTTAAGGATATTTGCAAGGTCCTGTGCTTCTTCAATAGTCATATCACCGCCTGAGATAGATGATCTTCCGTTTGGAATTTCATCATTTACAACAGGGAAAGAATAAACATATCCATCAAGAACAATAGCAACCTGACGGCCAATGTTTTCGCCTGTGAGGCGTTTCCATGATTTAGCGCCATCACTATTCATCTGAATGGTAACTTCTATTTTGCCATTCTGATCAAAATCCTGACGGGCATCAACAATAACTTCACCACCCAAAGCAGCACGATTGTCTCTTGAACCTTTCAGTGCAACAAGTTCCATGAGTTCGGCACCTTCACCAGCAATACGGGGTTTAACTGTCCATGCAAGTTTGAGGTTACGGGGGAATATCGAATTAACTTTACGCAACATATTGTTTATGCGCGCAGTATCTTTAACCATAGCAGTACCAACTCTGGCAGAGTTGCCTGGAAAATATTGTCCTGACTCATTCTGCTGATAAGCTGGCATCAGATATGCATACAATGGGTTTTTCGATGCATATTCTTCAAAATTGTTATCTTTTGTTGCAGTGGTGTCACCTTCTATTTTGTTGATAAGGTCGTTAGTTCCCTTATCTGTCGTGCCTTCTGTTTTGGCAGGCGCTTCTGTTCCTGTATTGGCTGTTTCAGTTGCTGCTGCAACACCCTCTGTAATAGCTTTGGTTTCAGCGTTGAGGGCGCTCAGGCGTTTGTTTGCTTCATCAAAGAAACCATACAAATCTGAAAAGTTATATGTTTCCCAGAATTCGAGCTGTGCGGTTCCCTGCAAAAGTTTACGAACACGTTTCGGATCCTTGATACCCGGCAACTCAACCAGAATACGACCTGAAGTAGCCAGTTTCTGAATATTGGGCTGAGTAACACCGAAACGGTCAATACGGGTACGTAGGATCTGGAAAGATCTGTCGATAGCACCTTCGGTTTCCTTGCGGATAACCTGAAGCACTTCGTCGTTGGTCGAATTTACTGTTACACCTTTATCTTTAAATTCAAACAGGAAGATGGCAGCTAATTTTGCATTAGGGTCAACTGCATTGAACGATTCTCCAAAAAGAGTTACGAAATCCTTTTGGCTGTTTCTTTCCATCAGTTTGGCTTTCTCCATTGCCTGAACAAAAACTGGATCCTGACTATTACCTGATAAGGCTCTGACAATATCGTTTACTGACACTTCGAGTACGACGTTCATACCACCTTTAAGGTCAAGACCAAGGTTGATCTCACGCTCTTTGGCGTCCTTATAAGTGTATTTGTCGATCAAAATGTTGTAAACCACCTGATTGTTCATTGAGTCTAGATAGTAAGTCTCGCGTGCTTGCTGAACCGAATCCAGAATCTCGTCAAACATCATTTCCTTACCGCGTGCAATTTCACTTGCCTGCTTGTTGGCTGCTTCACTTTTCCCGTAAGCTTCTGCTTTGCTTTCAATACGTCTGGTAACGTAACTGAAAGAAAGCTGGTACACGGAAACAACTGCCAAAGCAATGGCAAATGTTTTGATAGCTCCTTTAATCTGCATGTTATACGTAAATTAGAATTAAATTTCTCTGCTTAGTTTTTTGAGGGTGCAAAAATAGAAGATTTTTTTTACAAACCCAACAATTCCTTGAAATATTGAAACATACACTTTTTCAGATAAATAGCATTTTGGTCAAAGGCATGTGAATAAGTCAAAATGTCATCCTAAAAGAAAAAAAGTATTTAAGCGATCCTGATCATGAACGATATTTTAGCCACTTCCATAACTCCTTGTAACTGATCTTTTTGCCGTACATTAGAATGCCGGTACGGTAAATTTTTGCTGCCAGCCAGGTGGTAAACAGAAAGCCCAGAACGAGAATTCCCATCGACAATCCAATTTGCCAGTAGGGCACGCCAAAAGGAATCCTGACCATCATAATGACAGGCGAGGTAAGGGGGAACATGGATAACCAGAAAGCAATTCCACCATCCGGATTGTTCACTACGAAATTCGAAAGAACCATACCCAGAATCAATGGGGCCGAAACCGGAAGCATAAACTGCTGTGTATCAGCTTCGTTATCAACAGCCGATCCGATTGCAGCAAAAAGGGCTGCGTACAGCAAATAGCCTGCGATAAAATAGACGACAAAACTGAAAATAATCACTCCGAAGTCGATGGACCGGATGATGTCAAAAATCTCACTTACTTGTTGATTACCAGCAAGCTGTGATGAATTGGGTATTTGCCCCATCATCCCGTTACCAGTCTGTATCTGATTGACCGCCTCTGGTCCGAAAATGGCAGAAACAATGGTATAGATTCCCAAAGTAAGCAATACCCAAAGTAAAAACTGGGTCAGTCCAACCAGCGCAATACCAACGATTTTTCCCATCATCAGCTGGAAAGGTTTCACCGAAGAAACAATCACCTCGATGATTCGACTGGTCTTTTCCTCTATCACACCGCGCATTACCTGCGCACCAAACATGAAAATAAAAAAGTAAATCAAAATGGAGCTGATGAGACCCAGGGCAACGTCAACTTCGGTATAGGATTTTGATTCTTCTCCGTTCTCTTCCAGTCTGATTGTCTGAATGTTAATGTTTGTTTTCGAGGATTTTATCACTTCCGGGTCGATGCCGGATGCGATTAGTTTCCTGTTTTCCACCTCAGTCTTGATGGTGTTCCGGATATAGGATTTCATCGAAAGAGATGCCTGTTTCGAACTAAACAGCATCGCATTTACCGGAATATTGAGCTCAGGTTTTGGAATATACACAAAAGCATCGTAATCACCTTTCAGAACGGATGATTTTACTGAATCCAGCTGTTTATCAAC
Organism: uncultured Lentimicrobiaceae bacterium; assembly: GCA_964627945.1. Classification (GTDB taxonomy): domain Bacteria; phylum Bacteroidota; class Bacteroidia; order Bacteroidales; family F082; genus CAJBPB01. Next base: position 11,770 of record CAZVKW010000063.1, on the reverse strand, counting down.
ATATTCGAATTGAAAATCATTGTCGTTTTCAAATTTTCCGGCAAACCATTCCGTTTCGTCCAGAACAGCAATTTTTTTAATTCCGCTGTCGGACATCGTGGCAAGAAAGATTGGTACTACCATGAGTGCGGCCATCAGCAGCGGACCAAGGAAGGTCATGATGATGAAACTTGGCTTTTTAACCCGGGTGATATATTCACGTTTGAGAATCAGAAAAGTCTTGTTCATCGCTTAATTTTTTTGCTTTTGTGATTCAATCTGTTGTACAAAAATCTCGTTCATCGATGGCAAAACCTCGCGGTATGAACTGATTTGCCCGAATGGCATGAGGTATAGAAGGAGATCATTTGCGTGCATATGGTTTTCGCAACGAAATTGTGCAATGTATTCATTCACTGAGATATCCGTACGATCGATCAGCTGAAATCCTTTCGGAAGTTCGTGCTCAGAATGTTGATGAACATCAGTAAGATGCACTTCAAAAGTATTGCTGCGGTATTGTTTCCTGATTTCATTCACGCTGCCATCCAGAATCTTGGTTCCCTGATTGATCAGGGCGATGTTGTCGCAGAGTTCCTCAACAGATGACATATTGTGCGTGGAGAATATGATGGTTGATCCACCAGTTTTCAGGCGAAGGATTTCTTCTTTCAGAATGTTGACATTGATCGGGTCGAATCCGCTGAATGGTTCGTCAAAAATGAGTAGTTGTGGTTCGTGAATCACTGTAACGATGAACTGAATTTTCTGCTGCATCCCTTTGCTGAGCTCTTCCACTTTTCGGTTCCACCAATCCGTGATTTCAAAACGCTCGAACCAGTTTTTAAGCCTCAGCAAAGCAGTTTTTTTGTCCATTCCTTTCAGCTGGGCGAGGTATAAAGCCTGTTCGCCAACCTTCATTTTTTTATACAGACCACGTTCTTCGGGCAGATAACCGATGTTAGAAATATGGCTGGCATTGAGCTTTTCACCATTGAAAAAAACTTCACCGGTGTCAGGAGCAGTTATCTGGTTAATGATCCGGATCAGGGATGTTTTACCTGCTCCGTTTGGACCGAGCAACCCAAAAATGGATTGCTTCGGGACAGAAAGGCTTACCTTATCTAATGCCAGATGATTGGCATATGCTTTTGTAACATTTTGAATTTGAATAAATTGCATTTCAAAACGATGTTGTTGATTGTTACAAAGTTCTGCCTAAAAAGGGTATTCGCAGAAATTTTAAGGAAAATTAATGAAAACTATCTCTGAATTTTTCCCAGATGTTCTTTTCGGCACTTGTCGGATTGGGTTTAAAATTGGGAGATTGAGCCATTTTTTCGAGAATGGTTTTTTCTTCCGGACTGAGTTTCTTTGGGACCCATACATTGATATTGATCAGCAGATCGCCAAGACCGTATTCGTTCACCGAAGGAAGTCCTTTGCCTTTGAGACGAAGTATTTTGCCTGCCTGTGTGCCGGGTTCAATGGTGATTCTCACTTTGCCATCAACGGTCGGAACTTCGAGTTTCGTTCCGAGTGCTGCATCCGTAAAACTGATGAATAGGTTGTAAATCAGATTGTTGCCATCTCGGATAAGATCAGGATGTGATTCTTCTTCGATCAAAACGATCATATCACCCGGAATTCCGCCACGGGCTCCTGCATTTCCTTTTCCGCTTACCGAGAGTTGCATTCCGTCAGCGACGCCTTTCGGGATGTTCAATGGAATGATTTCTTCTTCCTGAACAACGCCATTGCCCTGACATGGGATGCATTTTTTTGTAATGATTTTTCCATCACCACCGCAGGTTGGGCAGGTTGAACTGGTCTGCATCTGACCAAGGAAAGTATTCGTTACCCGGGTAACCTGACCATTTCCACGGCAGGTTGAACAGGTTGTGTAAGATCCGCCGTTTTCAGCACCGGTGCCATTGCAATGTTTGCAGCTGACATATTTATTTACTTTAATCTTTTTCTCAACACCGTGCGCGATATCCTGAATGTTCAGTTTAACCTTCACCCGAAGGTTCGATCCTTTGTTTACGCGTCTTCCGCGGGATTGTCCGCCAAAGCCACCGAAACCGCTACCGCCAAATGCACCTCCGAAAATATCTCCGAACTGACTGAAAATATCGTCCATCGACATTCCTCCGCCACTGAATCCACCTCCGGATGAACCTCCAACGCCCTGATGTCCGTAACGATCGTATCTTGCTTTTTTGTCAGGATTACTTAATATTTCGTAGGCCTCGGCGGCTTCTTTAAATTTATCTTCCGCAGTGTGATCGTCCGGATTTTTATCGGGATGGAAGCGGATTGCCTGCTTGCGATAGGCTTTCTTGATCTCGTCATCTGTGGCATTTCGACTGATTTCAAGAATTTCGTAGTAATCTCTTTTCGACATGTCAGTTTTATTTAGCTGGCAACCACTACTTTAGCAAAACGAATTACTTTGCCGTTCAGGGTATATCCTTTTTGGGTAACGTCATAAACTTTGTTTTTCATGGATTCATTCTCTGCCGGAATATTGGTAATGGCTTCATGAAAATCAGTATCAAATTCAGCATTCATGGCCTGAATTTCTTCCAGTCCTTGCTGTTTCAGAGTGTTCAGTAATTTATTGTATATCAATGTAATACCTTCATCGAAAGCATCTTTTTCATGTCCGGCAGGTAAATTGGCGATGGCACGTTCAAAATCGTCAATAATATTTAACATGCTCAGAATCAAATCTTCTGCTGCAGTTTTCCTGATTTCGAGAATCTCGGTCGATTTACGTTTTCTGAAGTTGTCGAAATCCGAGAAAAGCCTCAGGTATTTGTCGTTAAGCTCCTCAATTTTCAGTTTGCTTTCTGCAAGTTCTTCCTCGAGTTTGCCTTCTTTTTTTATTTTTTTCTTGTCTTTCACGTTTTTAGTATTGTCTTTATTTTCTTCCGGATGGTTTTCAAATTGCACATCCTCAAACTCGTTCTCTGCGTTTTCAACGTTTTCGTTCAAATCTTTTTCCATGAATGATAGATATTGGGTCGATTGCTTTCTATCAAATTATTTGCCAAGTAGCATTGCTATTGCCAAATTGACAGCCTCAAAAAGATTGGCTCAACTGATCCGTTCGATATCTGCCCCCATTTGCCGGAGACGTTGGTCGATAAACTGATACCCACGATCGATCTGGTCAATATTGTCGATGATGCTCGTGCCCCGTGCTGATAGGGCAGCAATCAGCAAGGCAACGCCGGCGCGGATGTCAGGAGAACTCATTCTGATTCCGCGTAAAACATGCTGGTGGTCAAGACCAATCACATTGGCACGGTGCGGATCACAAAGAATGATCTGGGCACCCATATCGATCAGTTTATCCACGAAAAATAACCGGCTCTCAAACATTTTCTGGTGTATGAGTACGGTACCTTTTGCTTGTGTGGCTACTACGAGAACAATGCTGATCAAATCCGGAGTAAATCCGGGCCATGGAGCGTCAGCAATGGTCATGATTCCTCCGTCCATGAAGGATTCCACTTCATAGCGGTCCTGAGCGGGTATATAAATGTCATCACCTTTGGTTTCGGTCCGGATTCCAAGTTTGTGAAAAACGTCCGGGATCATTCCAAGATGCTCAACTCCGGCATTCCGAATGGTAATTTCGGAACCTGTCATTGCGGCAAGACCGATAAAACTACCGACTTCAATCATATCAGAAAGCATAGTATGGCTGGTTCCTTTCAGACTGCTTACGCCATGAATTGTCAGCAGGTTCGAGCCGATTCCTTCAATCTGCGCACCCATTCTGACGAGCATTTTACTCAGCTGAACAATATATGGTTCGCACGCTGCATTGAAAATGGTTGTTGTTCCACTTGCCAGAACCGCGGCCATGAGGATGTTGGCAGTTCCGGTAACAGAAGCCTCATCAAGAAGCATATAGCAGCCTTTCAGACCTGAAGGAGTGGTAAACGAATATAGTTTATCCTCAGCATCTGTTTCGAAATTTACGCCAAGCTTCTGTAAACCAATGAAATGTGTATCAAGTCTGCGTCTGCCGATCTTATCACCGCCCGGGTGAGGCAGATAGGCGTATCCAAAACGGGCCATCAGTGGTCCTAAAATCATGATGCTTCCGCGAAGGCTGGAGGCTTTTTTGCGAAATTCCTTGCTTTTCAGATATTCCAGATTCACTTCATCCGCCTGAAGTATGAGATGTGAAGGACTTCGTCTGTCACATTTTACTCCGAGACCCGAAAGTAATTCTATGAGATTGTTAACATCAAGAATATCAGGAAGATTGTTTAGTTCAATTTTTTCGGGGGTCAGTAAACAGGCACATAAGATCTGAAGCGCCTCGTTTTTTGCTCCCTGAGGGGTAATCTCTCCTTTCAGGGCTTTTCCGCCAACAATTTTAAAAGAGCCCATATTCTGTGAGATTTAATGTGTACTCCTGGACATTTATTCAAAACATTGAAATTCAATTAATTATAAATCCAATTTATTTATATTTGGAAATAAGTGTATTGAAAATCTTGTTTTTCTTATTTGGAGAAACGGGGATTCTTTTTTTGAAAACCCTGGTTGTTTCTCGGGATGAATTTTTTCTTTTTTACCATGGCTGCTGCGCCTGCGTTATTGCGTGCCAGAATCTCGTTGGTTGCAATGAGCTTGGTTTCGTCGGCAACCGTAAGTTTACCTTTTGAAAGTTCTTCCAGATTGGCAGCAATCGTTCCGTCGCTCACTGAATCGCGGTTCCAGGTGAGATATGATTTTTTCATATAATTGGCAAGTGCATTTACCAATGCCTCTTTTTCTTCGCCTTCTTCAAACTCAATGGCTTTGTTGATCATACCCATGATATGTTGCCCGTAGTGACCATATTTTATTCTGTGGCTGCTGTATCTGAGTTGCGAAGGTTTCCGCTGCAGTTTCTCAGGTGATGGTGGCGGATAGGGGCTGTCGATATCCAGTGAAAAATTGGAAATAATATGAAGATGATCCCACAGTTTCTGCTTAAAATCTGCAGAATCCTTCTGTACACTCAATTGCGCCATTACATTTACAATATAATGAGCTGCCTGAGTACGTTTTTTGCGGTCTTCGATGCCCGGCAGAAGGCTGATCATGTTCTGGACATTTCTTCCGTATTCCGGAATGATCATGTGGATTCGTGTTGTATTGTACTCCATAGTATTATAAGGTGTGATTCATTTCAAAATTACATATTTCTGCCATTTAGCAACCAGATCAGGCAGATGATGATCGGATAGAACTGCAAAAGTAATTAAAATTTTAGTTTTCGTGTATAATTGTCAGTCGGGCAAACTTCAGAAGCAACTGTTTCTTACCCACTCCGGCAAAAGCAACTGTAGCCTTTCTGTTGGCACCGCTTCCTTCAATATCAGTGATTTTTCCTGATCCGAACTTCTGGTGCATAACAGTCATTCCCAGTTGTAAATCATCTGGTTCGGCTGAAGGACCTGTTACAACTGGTGTTTCAGGAACATGATCTACTTTTTTGAAGTTCGCTGCCGGTTTCTGTGTCCAGGATGGTTTTGTTCCTTTTGGTCCCGATTCATCACTGAAAGATGAAATCTTTTTGCGGGGTTTCTCGATAAAAGCCTGATCAATTTCTTCGATAAAACGGCTGGGTTCGCAGAGTGTGGGAGTTCCCCAGCGGAAGCGGCTTTCGGCGTAACTTACGGTAAGTTTTACTTCAGCCCGGGTGATAGCTACATAAAACAAGCGGCGTTCTTCTTCGAGTTCGGCACGCGTACCCAGCGATTGTATGGACGGAAACAGATTTTCTTCAACTCCTACAATAAATACATACGGAAATTCCAGTCCCTTGGCTGCGTGAATCGTCATCAGGGTCACCTTGTCGGTGTTTTCGTCTTTGTCGGTGTCAGCATCGGTGAGCAAAGCCACGTCCTGCATAAACCCAGTGAGTGTATTCTCTTTGAGTGTTTCACCGGTTTCCATATCGACTTCCGGTTCTTTTTCGGAATATTCCATGATGGCGTTGAGCAAACTCTCCACATTTTCGATACGCTGCACGCCTTCCGGACTGTCGTCTTCTTTCAGTTCATTAACGATGGCAACAGAATTGGTGATATGTTTAGCCAGTTCAAAGGCCGGTTTGGTCAGCAGCTGGGCAGCGAAACTCTTGATCATATTGACAAAATCGATCATTTTTGCCGAAACACCCCTGTTAAACTCCTTGTGCATGAGATCAAGCTGCTGAAGGAGTGTCCAGATACTGCTGTTTTGTTCGTTTGCCAGTACCTGAAGCCTTTCGATGGTTGTTTTACCAATTCCGCGAGCAGGGTAATTGATAACGCGCAACAGGGCTTCTTCATCATTGTGATTGATGACCAGACGAAAATACGCCAGAACATCTTTTACTTCTTTGCGGCTGTAAAACGACAGTCCGCCATAGATCCGGTAAGGGATTCCCTGACGGCGCAGTGCTTCTTCTATCGAGCGTGACTGTGCATTGGTGCGGTATAGAATAGCGAAGCTCTTGTTGGGCAGTTGTTTCGACATTTTATGTCCGAAAATCGCATTGGCGACCAATGTTCCTTCTTCATTGTCAGAGGAAGCCCGGAGTAAAGTAATCAGTTCGCCGTTTTCCTTATCGGTCCAGACCGTTTTTTTGATCTGATCCTTGTTTTGGGCAATAACACCATTGGCAGCATTTACAATGGTTTTGGTGGAACGATAATTCTGCTCGAGCCGATAAAGCTGGTGATCAGGATAATCTTTCCTGAAATTGAGGATATTCTGGATATTGGCACCGCGAAAGGAATAAATACTCTGGGCATCGTCGCCAACCACGCAGATATTTTCGTTCAATGCAGCAATTCTTTTAATAATAAGGTATTGTGCATGGTTTGTGTCCTGGTATTCATCTACCAAAACATATTTAAAACGATGCTGATATTTATAAAGCGTTTCAGGGAAATCGCGCAGGATCAGATTCATATTAAAGAGCAGATCGTCGAAATCCATCGCCCCGGCGCGTTTCAGTCGATTGTTGTACATCCTGAAGATCTCACCTGTCATGGGTTTTCCGGCACTTTGATCGGCCTGGGTCACTTCGGCACTGCTGCAGTAATCCTCAGCGGAATATAAGTTTGATTTTGCACTCGAGATACGGTGCAATACAAATGAAGGCGTATACACCTTTGTGTCGAGACTCAGTTCGTTGGTAATGCTTTTGATCAGGCGCTTTGAATCGTCGGTATCGTAAATGGTGAAATTCTGCGGATAACCGAGCAAATGACCTTCAACCCGTAAAATACGGGCAAATACGGAGTGAAAGGTGCCCATCCATACATTGCGGCCTTTATCACTTCCGACTAATTGCATGATTCGTTCCTTCATCTCTTTGGCAGCCTTATTGGTAAAGGTGAGCGCGAGAACCGAAAACGGATCGATACCTTTTTCGAGCATATAGGCAATACGGTAGGTGAGGGCCCGGGTTTTTCCCGAACCGGCTCCGGCGATAATCATCACCGGACCATTGGTTTGCACAACGGCAGCTTGTTGTGCTTCGTTTAATTGTGATAGTAAATCAGACAAGGGAACAGATTTTGCGCAAAAGTATGGTATTCGGAGGAAATTACACAGAATATTAGCCAATGACTGACAAAATAGTGTCATTTAACACCTTATTACGATTCACTGATGAATCTGTAATTTTTATTGATTTGCATTCGTTACTTATTTTGGAAATTTGTGTTCATAAAATCATGTTTTGGTAATTATTAGATTTACTTTTATACCAAAGTATTGACCCTTGCACTATTTAAGTCACTAAAAATGAAGAAATTATTATTAGTCATTATCACCCTGTTAGTTTCAATTCAAGGCTGGAGCCAACGGGGATTAATATCATTGACTTTTAATGCCAAAGATTCATTAACACAAAGCCCTTTGATTTTTGACAGCCTCAATGTGTATAATGTGAACTTAGATTGTGATACAACTTTGTATGATGAATTTTTTGAGTTAACAATGGACGTAAGGGTTGATCTGGATGAAATCACTTTTGGTCCATCAGAATCATTTGTGGTGATGCAGAATGCACCAAATCCTTTTCAAGGTAAAACAATAGTCAGAATCTATCTGAAAAACAAGGGAATGTTGCACCTGGAAGTGTTTGATAATAAAGGAAATAGGCTTTCAGAATATCAAAATGATTTTGACAAAGGCTGGCATCTTTTCTCTGTATCAACAAAAACAACCCAGCAATTGTTTTTGAGGGTTTTTGACAATTCAATATCAAAGACGATCAAAATAATGAGCGTTGCACCGGCATCAGGAGAAGAGAAAATAACTTATGATGGAGATATAGCGAACGGGCCTGAGAATCTGAAATCAATTGCAGATGAAACCGGATTTTTCATTTATCTGGGCGATCTGCTTCGTTATACTGCTTTTATTGATGGGTATCATGAAAACGTACTTTATGACAATCCTGCAAGCAGTGAAGCTTACTCTTTTTCGATGCTTCCTATAACAATTCTTACTCTTCCAACAGTATTTACTTCACCTATTTTAGAAATCACCCAAATATCGGCCATCGGTGGCGGTGAAGTAGTTTCTGATGGAGGTGGAACTGTCACCGAACGCGGTATTTGCTGGAGTACTAGTGAAAACCCGTCGATTGCTGACAATCATACTTCAGATGGGATTGGAACAGGTACGTTTATCAGCAGTATTGCCGGACTTTCAATGAACACAACCTACTTTGTGAGGGCTTACGCAACGAATAGCGCTGGAACAAGTTATGGGAACGAAGTTAATTTTACAACATCTGAAACTGTGACGGACATTGATGGCAATGTTTACACAACAGTCGTTATCGGATCGCAAAAATGGATGGTTGAAAATCTAAAAGTAACTCATTATGCGAATGGTGATTCGATTCCTAATGTTACTTACTTTGTAGATTGGGCCAACCTTAATACCGGAGCTTACGTCTGGTTTAATAATGATGAAGCAGGGTATGGTGATATATATGGTGCATTATATAATTGGTTTACAGTGGTTGATAGCAGAAAACTTTGTCCAACAGGCTGGCATACACCAAGAGACGAAGAATGGACAATGTTAACTGAATATTTAGGTGGAGAATCCATTGCAGGTGGTAAAATGAAAGGTACAGGAACGATTTATTGGCATGCTCCTAATACTGGTGCTACGAATGAAAGTGGTTTTACCGGTCTTCCGGGCGGCTATCGTGATTTTTATGGGATGTTCTACTGGACAAGCTACGGCGGAACATGGTGGAGTGATACAGAAGACACTGTGGAACACGTCTGGTATCGAGGCCTTAATTATGATGATGATAACGTAAACAGGAACAATAATAATAAGAGAGAAGGTTTTTCTGTACGTTGTTTAAAGGATTAGTTTATTTGAAATATAGGTACCCTGATCATATACTTAGGCAGCGAATGCAGGAGAAAATTTTTAAGATCGACATTATAACCATTACAATTATAGGATCATGAAAAGAAACATGTGTTGCAGATTCATCTTGCTGGTGGCTATCACACTATCCATTGCATCTGGCTGCAAGGATGAAAAAGTTAACACACCGGATTATGCTGCCCAAATGAAATCTTTTTCATTTCTTACGGAGAACTATCCGCCATTTAATTACGAGTTTGAGGGAGAAATTTATGGCGTTTCAACTGACATCCTGCAAGGTTTGTTTGTCGAAATGAACATCAATTCAGTAGATATTTCTTTAGAAATAAATGAATGGGAAATCGTTTATCAGCAAACATTGAATCAACCCAATACCATGTTGTTTTCAGTTGTCAGAATTCCCGAACGGGAAAACCTTTTCAAATGGGTTGGACCCATCGCGCCGCAGAAAGATGTAATCATCGCGCTTGGTTCGCAACAAATCAGCATCAGTAATGCAGCAGATTTGGCCACTCATACCATTGGTGTGATAGCAGGGTATAGTAATATTGACCAGTTGATCGATCTTGGCGTACCACAAGCAAAGCTCATTGTTGTAAATGGATTGGATGATTTGTATACCGGTCTTGTAAATGGATCCTATGATTGCATTGCGTATTCAGAAATCAGCCATGGACTGGTGGTTACCTCAATGGGCTACAATCAGGCTGATTTTGAATTTGTTTATACCATTCAGGTTTCGCAGTTATATTTTGCCTTTCATCTCAGCACCTCAGACGAATTAATCAGCTTTATCCAGCATACGCTGGACGATTTCAAAATGAATAAAACTGAAGACGGGAGCAGCGTTTATGAAAAAATTCTGAATAAATACCAGATCATCGCGCATGTGGAAGATAATATTACTGAGCAGATGGTGATCGATCTGGTGAATACGACCTCTTCAAATTTTTTTGAGGACGCCTCCTCTACGCTGATTAAGATTAATGCAGGTGAAGCACCATATCTTGATCCAGGGAACCCTTCACTATACGCCTTTGTCTACGATACCGACGTAACAATGGTGGCTCACGCAACCAATCCACTGTTGGTTGGCGTAAATTTCAAGGGAAAAACAGATGCTGCCGGAAAACCTTTCCGTGATGAAATCATCAGTGGTGCACTTTCGCATGGCACAGGCTGGGAAGATTACGTTTATACAAAACCCGATCAAAGTGGATTATATTATAAAACAACGTATTACCGATTAGTTACCGGAAACGACGGAAAACAGTATGTGGTGTGTGCCGGAAGATATAAATAATGCCATTTTTGAGCCAGTTATAGTTTTATCCCTTGAACACGAGCCAATATAGATTCAATTGTTTCCCCCTTGAAACACATCCGCTTCTTTTGTATCTTTGCAACACAAACAGAAAGGACGATTATGAAAACAATAGACATAAATACAACACTAATTGAGGGTTATCTGCGTCTGCTCGACAATTTAAGTCCAGGCAACAAGCTTGATCTTATATCTAAACTCACATTGTCGGTTAAAACTGACATAACTGACCGGAAGTCTTCATTTTACAAGGCATTTGGTGCCTGGGAATCAGCTCAAACGGCTGATGAAATCATCAACGACATTCGTATCAGCCGGACTTTTAACAGACAAACGGAACAGTTTTGAAAAAATATCTCATCGACACCAACATCTGTATTTATTTCATTAAGGGCAAATTCGATCTTCGTACGAAATTTGAACAGGTTGATCCTCAGAACTGTTTTATCTCGGAAATTACCCTTGCTGAATTGAAATTTGGAGTTGCAAACAGCGAAAACAAGGAAAAGAATCAAAAAACACTCGACAATTTCCTTACTGGTGTAAAAATTGTTCCTATTTTTCATTCACTTGATTTATATGCTGCTGAAAAAGCACGTCTTCGAACGGCTGGAACCATACTTGATGACTTTGACCTCTTGATTGGAGTTACTTCGATAACCCACAACCTTACGATGGTAACCAACAATACCAGCCACCTAAAACGAATCGAAGGAATTATTTTGGAGGACTGGACTAAATAATTTCCCACATCCAGATCACAGTTCCTTGTCGCTGCGGTTGTTTAAGCTGGTCTCTTGCCATATTGACAATAATTCTTACAAATTTCGTTTCAAAACGAAAAAAAACATACTATTTCTCGTTTTAAAACGAGAAATATCATTGTCTCTTGCATTTTCTTGTTCCTGACCGGTGAAATGGAATCAAAATGCAAAGGATTTGGGAAATTTGCCTTACTTTGACTTTCGTCTTTTCCAGATCAATGGATTTCTGCTTTGATGAAAAACAGCAAGTACAAATATTTCATTGTCAGATATC
>CAZVKW010000062.1:8830-18726 GCA_964627945.1 uncultured Lentimicrobiaceae bacterium | reverse complement strand
GGTTTTGTTCATCAAATTCCTGATCGTGCCCGCGAACGGATTATTGATATTGCATCAACACAACTGCCTGACGGAGGTTGTTATCACCAATATCAGCCATTGACCAAACGGGGCAACAATGACATAGGTGGAGGTTTTAACGACGACCCGTTATGGCTGATTCTCGGAACAGTTAGCTACATAAAAGAAACCGGAGATTTTGCAATCCTCGATGAAATGGTTCCATTTGACAATAATATACAAATCGCAAAAACATTATTCGATCATCTCACCTTGTCGTTCAATCATGTGGTAAACAATATTGGTCCTCACGGATTACCACTGATTGGCCGTGCAGACTGGAATGACTGTCTGAACCTGAACTGTTTCTCAAATGACCCGAATGAGTCATTCCAAACTACTGAAAACCTGTCAGAAGGATCCAAAGCTGAATCATTGATGATTGCCGGACTGTTTGTCGTTTATGGTCGTGACTATGTAAAACTTTGTACAAAAATCGGCAGAACTGATGAAGCTGAACGTGCACGTTTGCATATTGAGACGATGATTGAGGCGGTGAAGAATCATGGCTGGGATGGCGAATGGTTTCTTCGTGCATATGATTATTATGGAAATAAAGTTGGAAGTAAAGAAAATAAGGAGGGTAAAATATTCATCGAATCGAACGGATGGTGCACCATGGCTGGTATTGGTAAAGAAGAAGGTCTCTGCGAAAAAGCCCTGGATTCAGTAAAAGAGCACCTCGATTGCGAGCATGGTATTGTTCTCAATAATCCGGCCTTCACAAAATATTACATCGAATATGGCGAAATTTCAACCTATCCTCCCGGGTATAAAGAAAATGCCGGAATCTTTTGTCACAACAATCCCTGGATCATGATTGGAGAAACCCTGATTGGGCGCGGTGACCAAGCATGGGAATACTATAAGAAAATTTGCCCGGCCTATTTGGAAGATGTAAGCGATTTACACAAAACCGAGCCTTACGTATATTCGCAAATGATAGCCGGCAAAGATGCTTTTAAACCAGGTGAAGCCAAAAACTCTTGGTTAACCGGCACTGCATCCTGGAATTTCTACACCATAAGTCAATTCATTTTAGGAATACAACCTGATTACAACGGATTACGAATCAATCCCTGCATACCAAAAAAATGGGATGGATTTGAAATCACCCGCAAGTTCCGGGGCGCCACTTATAGGATTAAGGTTGTAAACAGAAATCACGTCAATAAAGGCGTCGCGGATGTAAGCATTGATGGCAATCGTTATAATTCGAATCTGTTACCCGTTTTTGAAGCTGGAACCACCCATGATGTAATTATAGAAATGGGATAGCTTATAAATCTCAGCAATCATCGAAACGCATGAATAAAAAGAAACATTCTTTGCACTTCATGGTTTTGTAAAGCAGAAAACAGAATGCGATTTAAGTAAACCAATCAATAAATGGAAAAGAAGCATGTCTCAGAAAGTATTGATCGTATTATCTTAGGAATTACTGATCTCATTCCAGATTATACAGCCATTGACGACGATTTCAGAATCTCAAACGGAAATGTCGCCATCTGCATTATTGATGAAAGTGGCACCGTTTCGGGAAAATTATTTGGCACCAATAAAATCCGTTTCCGTGAATCATATAGAATTGCATGGATAAAAGCCAGTCAGGTCTGGATTACAGGTTTTAAAACCGGAGAATATGAAAAACTGATTTTTGCTAATCAGATTAATGAAGATGATTATGGCATCAGTCGCCCCGATATGATTGGTTGGGAAGGCGGGCAGCCGGTTACGCTTAAAGATGGTACTCGTTTAAGCATCGGGTTCAGCGGATTCAGAGGCACCAGCGACCTCGAAATAGTTGTTAAAGCCATCCAGAAAGCAAATCTGTAATTCAATCTGAACCAATTTCTATTGAAAAGGCAAGAGAATAATTGATATAAAAAAATTAAAACAATGGTAGATAATTATACCGCAGACATTGCCCGTTACAAAACAATGAAATATAACCGATGTGGTAAGAGTGGAATTCTACTGCCGGCAATATCCTTGGGATTATGGCATAATTTCGGGTTCGCTGACAACTTCAATAATGCAAGAGAAATTGTAAGGACTGCTTTTAATCAGGGAATTACACATTTTGATCTGGCAAACAATTACGGCCCGCCAGCAGGTTCAGCAGAAGAGGTTTTTGGCTCGATTTTAAAAAAGGATTTCTCATCCTACCGTGATGAAATGATTATTACATCCAAAGCAGGTTATGATATGTGGGACGGACCTTATGGCGAATGGGGATCCAGAAAATATCTCGTGGCAAGTCTTCATCAAAGTTTAAAACGAATGGGACTTGAATATGTTGATATATTTTATTCTCACCGTTTTGATCCCGACACTCCACTCGAAGAAACCATGATGGCCTTAGATTTTATTGTGAAAAGTGGAAAAGCATTGTATGCCGGAATCTCAAATTATTCGCCTGAACAAACAACCAAAGCGATAAAGATCCTGAATAGACTTGGAACACCTTGTCTGATTCACCAATCGCGTTATTCTATGATCGACAGAGTTGTAGAAGAAGGATTACTGGATGTACTTGAAGAAAATGGGGTTGGATTTGTCGCATTTTCACCCTTGGCACAAGGCGTATTAACGGATAGATACTTGAAGGGAATTCCAGCAGATTCACGCGCTTCAAAAGCACACTTTTTGAAACCTGAATATATCACATCTGAATTAATTGCCAACATACAAAAGCTAAATGAAATAGCAAAACAAAGAGGCCAGACATTGGCCCAGATGGCGACCGCATGGCTGCTTAGAGATCATCGTGTGACTTCTGTAATCGTTGGAGTAAGTAATGTGAAACAATTGAATGATAACATAGAAACACTCAAAAACATTGCTTTCTCAGATGAGGAACAAGAAAAGATCAAATCGATTATGAATGACTTCTAATAATATTAACGGATAATTCATTCTTTCAATTAGTGTTTTACTTGACAGATTAACAGTGTTATACATGTTCAAATTCCCGGCTGAAAGGAATGAAATCAAATAAATTGATTTATTTATAATACAATACCAATCAAATAAATGAAAAATATTCTACTGATAAGTGCAGTCTTGATGGCTTCTTTGGCAATGAAATTTGAGTTGTTTTCACAAAATGTTTCAGCTTTGGAGCAATGTCAAAAACTGAGCCGTGGCGTTAATATCATCGGCTATGATAGTGTTCTCTGGAAAGATCATACAAAAGGGCGGTTCAAGGAAAACTACTTTAAAATGATTAAAGAAGCTGGTTTTTCAACTATCAGGATTAACCTTTTTGCCTTTTCAGGAATGGACAGCACATCTGCCCTCAATCCGCAGTGGCTCGAAACACTCGATTGGGCTGTTAAGAAAGGATTAGAAGCAAAACTGATGGTCATCCTGGATATGCATGAATACAATGCAATGGCAGATGATCCGATTGCAAAAAAAGAAATGTTTATGTCAGTTTGGCGTCAGTTGGCACCCCGCTTTAAAGACCATCCTAATGATGTGGTTTTTGAAATACTGAATGAACCAAATCAAAAACTCACGGTTGAATTATGGAATGAATATCTGGTTGATGCAATTAAGCTAATCCGAGAGACCAATCCGGACCGAACACTCATCATTGGACCTGCTAACTGGAACGGTATTGAAAGTTTATCCACCCTGAGATTGCCTCAAGAAGATAGAAACATCATTGTAACTGTTCATTTTTATCACCCTATGCCATTTACCCATCAGGGCGCCTATTGGACCAAAGATTTTAAAAATTTAAGCGGCATTCAATGGAAAGGAACAAAAGAGGAGAAAGAATTCATTGAAACCAGCTTAAAAGTAGCTGCGGATTGGTCAATCAAAAATAATCGCCCGATATTTTTAGGTGAATTTGGATCCTATGATAAAGGTGATATGGAATCGCGGGTTCGATACACAGCATTCGTTGCCCGAACTGCCGAAAAATTTGGTTTCAGTTGGGCCTACTGGCAATTCGATAGCGATTTTATCGTTTATGATATTGGGAAAGAAAGTTGGGTTATGCCAATATTAAACGCATTGATGGGAAAATAATCAACAGATAAGAATTGATCATTTTTGAACTTGGTCCGAATACAATTAACAGCAAATGAACTTAATAATTGAAAAATTTGGAATATCAACGGATGGAATTCAGGTTGATCTGATTACAATTTCGAATAGCAATGGATCATATATTAAAGTAACAAACTATGGGGCAAAGTTAGTTTCACTGCTTGTTCCTGATAAAAACGGTAAACTAGACGATGTTGTTCTTGGTTATAATACGCTCGAAGATTACTTTAATGGAAATCGTTTTTTTGGATCAAACCCCGGTCCTTTTGCCGGTAGAATAAGCAATGCATCCTTTGTAATTGACGGTAAAACCTACATTTTTACTTCCAACGACAATAATAATTTACTTCATAGCGGAAGTAAGGCCATTGAATCGGTCATTTGGAATTACGAGGTTAGAGGTAATCGTATAACTTTTAATTACTTATACAAAGAATCAGAAAGTGGATACCCAGGTGATTTAAATCTGTTTATTTCCTATTGCTGGGAAGATGACCATACACTCACTATTGAATATAAGGCAACCACAAGCCAGCCAACACACATAAATTTAACGCACCATTCGTATTTCAATCTCAATGGAGAAAAATCAACGACAATTCTTGATCATTTAATTTATATTATATCAAGTAATTATGTTGAAACAGACTCAGATAGAATTCCAACTGGCAGGATTTTAGAAGTCTCAGATACACCTCTCGATTTGCGGAAAGAATGTCTGATTGAAAACATCATTAACAGCGGTTATACACCAATTAAGGAAGCATTAGGAGCTGACCATTTTTACATCATAGATAAAAAAAGCAAAAGTGAACCTGATTTTTGCGCCCGTGTTGTTGCACCTGAATCTGGTCGCGTGATGGAAGTTTATACATCTATGCCGGGAATTCAGTTTTACTCAGATAATCACGATAATGGGATTATTCCGGGTAAAAACGGTCAGATCTACCCCAAAAGGTGTGCTTTTTGTCTCGAACCACAACATTACCCTGATGCACCAAATATTCCATCTTTTCCGTCGACACTATTGTTGCCTGGCAATACCTATCATGAAACAATCAGATATCATTTTGATTTGACCGATAATAGTTAATTTCAGAATCAAAATCAGAAGGCACATTGGATTGTAGCCAATAAAAAAAAGTACTTTTGAGTAAATATTAACCATTGAAAATTCAGACATTTTCATTTAATCTGGCTGTTTTATTTTGCTCACTTTTTTCACAAACCCTTTTCTCTCAAGAGGCTGTGATCAAAGGATTTGATAATACGGAACTAGCTTTCCCCTGGATCGGCGGACTGGATGCCTGTCAGTTCGGAACAGTTGATCTGGATTTGGACGGGATCAAGGATCTCGTGATTTTCGACCGGCGTGGTAACAGGACATTATGTTTCAGGAATAAGGGGATTCGTGGCGAAATTGCATTTGAGTTTGCTCCGCAGTTTTTGAAATTCTTCCCGCCTATGTTTGAGTGGATGATTCTTGCTGACTATAATCTTGACGGAAAAGAAGATATTTTCACCTATTCGCCTGGCTTTGCCGGAATTCAGGTTTATAAAAATACTGGTCTTGAACATGCTGATTTTGAGTTGGTTGTATACCCGTATCTGACTTCCCTTCAGAGTGATATGTACGTAAATATTCTGGCAACCAATGCTGATTATCCTGCTATCGCGGATGTGGATGATGATGGTGATTTGGATCTGGTAACTTTTTGGGCACTGGGTGGTTATATGGAACTGCATCAAAATCTGTCAATTGAAAAATACGGTCATGCAGATTCACTCGATTATTTGAAAACAGATTTTTGCTGGGGACGCGTTGGCGAAAACGAAGAAAGTAACATACTCTATCTTGATACCTGCCTGTTTGATCCATCCATCCGGCAGAATTCAGTTGAAATCGCTGATCCAACTTCCAGACACCGTGGAGCGACGATCAGAGTGGAAGATTTTACAGGTGACGGACTGGTGGATTGCATTTTAGCAGATGTCGATTATCCGAATCTCGTTTTGTTAAAGAATGGGGGAGAAGCGGGCACAGCAATTTTTACTTCACAGGACACAGCATTTCCATCAAATGATCAGGCAGTAAGACTGTTTTCGATGCCTGTGACCGGTAAAATGGATGTAAATAACGATGGCGCTGATGATTTGCTCGTTTCGCCTTTTGATCCGAATCCTTTGGTGACTGAAAATGAACATTCTGTCTGGCTGTATTTGAATGAAGGAACCACAGAACAGCCAGATTATCAATTGTATACAAAATCATTTTTGCAATCAATGATGATAGATGTCGGTTCAGTTTCGCTACCAGCGGTGGCAGATGTTAATCAGGACGGGCTTTTGGATCTTGTGATCGGTAATTATGGAAAATATGAATCTTCCTACTATGATGCAGGTCGTTTATTCAGTCGCTATCGTTCACAATTGACTTATTATCAAAATATTGGAACCCAAACAAATCCTGTATTCAAGTTTGTTACCGATGAATTTGCCGGGCTTACAAGTTTGAACCGGCATGGCCTTGCACCTACTTTTGCCGACATTGATCTGGATGGAATTCCTGATATGCTGCTAGGAAGTGAAAATGGATATTTGTTCTTTGTCAAACAGACGAGCGAAGGGAAATGGGAACTTATAAGCCACCTCTTCCAAGATATCAATGCCGGAAACTGGTGTGTTCCGCAATTATTTGATGTTGATGAAGACGGAATTACCGATCTGCTTACTGGTTCCGAAAACGGGAAAATCTCATTCTATAAAGGACGTTTATCCAATCAAATGATTCAATTTGAGCTGGTTACAGAGTATTTTGGAAAAGTTGATGTTACGGATTATTCGGAGTCTTACACGGGTTACAGTACTCCTTTTTTCTTTAAAACAGCAAATGATGATTTGAACCTTCTTGTCGGTTCAGAGAGTGGAGTTGTCCATCATTTTGATCAGATTCGGGGAAATCTGGATGGAAGTTTTCGTGAAATCACATCCCTGGCTACACTATTGGATACGCTTGTTTCCGGCTGGGATTTTGGTGCCAGGTCGTCAGTCTGTATGACAGATCTTGATCAGAATGGTGAGCCGGAGTTGTTTTGCGGAAATTTCAGTGGTGGTCTACAACTTCTGAACGGCAATTTTTCGGTTGTGCCGACTGTCCGGAACCCGGAACAAAAGATTTCATTCGACATATATCCGAATCCTGCCCGGGATACTTTAAAGCTGTTTCTGGAGGAAAATATTTCTTCGACAACTGAAATATGTATTTTTTCAATGACTGGTCAGCTGGTTTTGCACTCAACTGCAATGCAGAATGAGACCATTATTGACGTATCAGAACTTTCTGAAGGTTTGTATTGCATACAAATATCCGGACAGGGAATGAGTGCTAAAAAGCTGTTTATCAAACAGTAAACCTGATTTTTCTTTTTGTGAAATCAATCAAAGCCTGATGCTTTTCGAGAATATCGCAGCCCAGAATGCCGTGTATTACAGGTAGTTGCAGTCGTTCATAGGTGGTTCTGACATTTTCAAGATCGATCACAACAGCTGTATAATTTTCAATTTTGAGTGATCCGAAACGAAGGCTTTTAATGGTAGTAACCATGCTAGTTAATTGGTTTGAACCCACTCCGATCGTAAGTTGATCGTTTTTATCATAAGCGCGATTACGAATGAAGGATTCCATGGCGATTTTATCAAAAACTGAGCGTGATGCACCCGTGTCGATAATAAACATGGCTGGTTTCCGGTTTATCTTCCCTTTGAGAAACAGATGAAAACCATCGTTTTCGATTGGTAGAACTTCGAATGAAACCCTTGTCGTTTTTGGCATTTCAGAAGTTCGGTTTCAGGGCGTATTTCTTGTAGAAATCGTCGATGATTTTGACGGCTTCTTCGGCAGTATCGACAAGAGTAAAAATATCAAGGTCGGTTTCAGCAATGTATTTTTCTTCTATCATTCGTTGTTTGATCCAATCAACCAAGCCTTCCCAATAATGTTTTTTAACGAGAACAATAGGGAATTTCACCAGTTTTTGTGTCTGAACCAGCGTGATGGCTTCAAATAGTTCATCCATTGTTCCAAAGCCGCCCGGAAGAACGATATAACCTTGCGAATAGCGCATGAACATCACTTTCCTGACGAAAAAGTGATCGAATTCAATGTATTTATCCGGATCTATAAATGGGTTTGAATGTTGTTCGAATGGCAATTCAATATTCAGTCCGACTGATTTACCGCCTGCAAAATGCGCACCTTTATTACCAGCTTCCATGATTCCGGGGCCGCCTCCGGTAATGATTCCGAAGCCTTTCTTGGTAAGCAAATAGGCAATTTCTTCCGTTAAACGATAGTTTTCGTGGTTCGATGGGGTTCTTGCTGATCCAAAAATAGCAACGCATGGTCCGATACGGGCGAGCTTATCATAGCCTTCAACAAATTCTGACATGACTTTGAAAACCGACCAGGAATCATGTGTTTTGATTTCATTCCAGCTTCTGGCTTTGAAGGCCTTTCTTATTTTGCTCTCTTCATGAGGGTTCATACGAGCGTTTCCTTATCGCTGAAATATTTCATGAATTGTACTCTCTCGAATACGTCAGGATCGTTGTGTTTGGCCTGGCTAAGTTTTCCCTTGAAATCTTCAATGCTTTCAAAACCATGCTGATCCATCCATTCGTTCAGTTCATGATGCAAAATATCTAAGTAACTGATTCCGTGACGGTAAAGCACGCTCGCTACCTGCACAGTGTCAGCTCCGGCGAGGATAAGCTTGATGATAGATTTTCCATCAGCAACACCGGTACTTGCGGATAAATTGCAACCCACCTTTCCCGACATCATCGAGATCCAACGCAATGGCATCGAGATTTCACCTGGATAACTGAGTACATGTGAAGGTGTTACTTCAAGTGTATCTACATTAAAATCAGGACTATAGAAGCGGTTGAAAAGTACCAGACCCTTGATGCCCGAATTTGAAATCTTCTGGATAAACTGACCCAGATTTGAGAAATAGAAACTGATTTTCAGGACAACCGGTATTTTGATCATTTTGGTGACAGCAGCAGCGATTTCAAAATAGATTTTTTCGTTTTGCTCACTGCTGTTTTCCAGACTTGAAGGCAGAACGAAAATATTCAGTTCGAGGGCATCAGCGCCGGCTTTTTCAATTTCTTTGGCGAAACTCATCCATTCGTGCGAGGATTTACAATTAATAGATGCAATGACCGGAATGTCAATCTTCGCCTTTGTTTCGCGGATAAGATTCAGATATTTACTGATGTTTTCATGCCTGATCCTGTGATCCAGATAATCGAGAAACTCTTCACGTCCGGTCTTTTCGGCCTCCTCACGATATGTTTTATCGGCTTCGAGCAGGATTTCCTCTTCGAAAATGGATTTTAAGACAACTGCACCAGCACCATGTCGGGCAATTTGTTCAATTTTATTTACTGAATCAGTGAATCCTGAGCTTGCCGCAATGATTGGACTTTTTAAACTGATACCGAGGTAGTTGCATCGTAAATCTGCCATAACAATCTTAATTTTTATTCCTGTAAGATGGAAAGTCTGTAAAACAACACTAAATTAAATGAATTCGATGAACCTGAATAGAAATTGAAAAAAAATATCTGACTGCGGATTCATGCAAAAGGATTCGTTTTAAAACCAAATGATATTTTGGTCCTTTTTGTATGTTTCACAAAATTATGTTGTATCTTTCATCTAGAATTCAATTAAAAAGGCAAAATCTTTGAATGATTTGTTT
>CAZVKW010000062.1:0-8730 GCA_964627945.1 uncultured Lentimicrobiaceae bacterium | reverse complement strand
ACTATATTAATCAATCAGGAGCCGATTTGTGCCTGATTCAGCACGAATATGGGATTTACGGTGGCGAAAGCGGCCTTTTGTTGCTTGCCATGCTACGGAGGATTAAGATTCCGATTGTTTCAACATTGCATACAATTCTTGAAAAGCCGAATTTTCATCAGAAAGAAGTGTTAAAAAAAATAGCATTTTATTCTTCCAAAGTTGTGGTTATGAATAATATGGCTATCGATTTTCTTACCAGAGTTTTTGATGTTCAGAGAGATAAGATTATCCGTATTCAGCATGGAGTTCCAGATTTTTCTATACTTGAAAATCAATTGCAGTTGCCACCTGCATCCTGGAATAATCGATGTGTGATGCTTACTTTTGGTTTAATTGGTCGAAGTAAAGGCATCGAAACAGTTATTAGAGCATTGCCTTCAGTTGTGAAGAATCATCCTGATTTACTGTATGTGGTCCTTGGAAAAACTCATCCATCTATTGTAAGACAAGTTGGAGAAGAGTATCGTGAATTTCTAATATCGCTCGTACAAGAGCTTGGTTTACAGGATAATGTTGAATTTGTTGACCGATATGTTAGTGAACATGAATTGGTTTCATATCTGAAAGCTGCCGATTTGTATGTTACACCTTATCTTAACAAGGCCCAGATTACCAGCGGAACACTCAGTTATGCAGTCGGTGGGGGATGTGCCGTAATTTCAACTCCCTATTGGCATGCCGAAGAATTATTGACAAATGACCGTGGCCGTTTATTTGATTTTGGTGATAGCAACAAGTTAGCAGAGATAATTCATGAACTGATCATACATCCTGATGAATTGGCTCAGCTACAGAGAAACGCATTTGAATATGGCAAAACAATCAGTTGGCCAAAAATTGGAGATGCATATCTTTCGTTGTTTCAGGAAGTAATACATAATTATTCATCCGAAAGAGCTGTAATACCTGATTTGCACATACCTCTTTTTGATTTATCACATTTTCAGCGACTTACTGATAATACCGGAATTTTGCAACATGCAAGATTAAGTGTGCCATATTTCAAAACAGGATATTGTCTCGACGACAATGCACGTGCATTGATTCTTTGTTTGACCGTCTGGAATAGAAGTAAAGAGTCTTCATTAATTGGAATGATACATGTTTATCTGTCTTATATCTTGTTTATGCAGAAAAAGGATGGTAGTTTCAGTAATTACCTGTCTTATGGAATTAAAGGTACCGATGATGACTATTCAGAAGATGCTCTTGGAAGGGCTATATGGGCAACAGGTTGCTTGGTGCGACATGCCCCGACTGATTCATTGTTTCAGATTGGGCATCAGTTGTTTGGGCAAAGCATCGAACAGCTCAGTCGGTTGCGATACGCACGCGGTTTTGCCAATGGAATATTTGGTATTGTTGAGTATATCAAACGCTTTCCTGATCAGGAGCGTTATTTAATTTTACTTGAATCGCTTGCTGATCAGTTGTGTGATCTGTTTTTTCGTATCAGGCATGAAGGTTGGGATTGGTTCGAAGAATCGATAACATATGATAATGGATTGTTGCCTGGAGCGCTTTACCGGGCTTACGAAATTTCGAGAAAGGAAAGGTACCTACAAGTTGCTGATGACAGCCGTATTTTTTTGGAAAGTAAATGTTTCAGAGAAGATTGGTTATCCCTGATTGGGAACCGTAAATGGTTAAGAATGGACGATGATTTTGATCTGTATGCCCAACAACCGATTGATGCTCTTTCGATGGTGATCCTTTACGAAAGTGCTTTTCAAGCCACAGGCAAGCATGAGTATATTGATAGAATGATCAATTCATTTAAGTGGTTTTTAGGATATAATGATTTGGATATCAGTGTGTATGATTCTGATACTAAGGGTTGTAACGATGGAATCGAAGAGTTTAATATCAACCGCAATCAGGGGGCAGAAAGCACAATTGCATTTCTGCTTTCACAAAATATTGTTGAACCTTATCTTCCTTAGGATTGATATTTGAGTAGATTTTCAAGACGTGCAAGCAAGATATTTCGGTCAACTGGTTTCTTGATATAGTCAGCGGCGCCTAATCGTAGTCCTTTTACTTCGTCATCAATACTTAACTGACCTGAAAGGAAAATAACCGGGATTTCAATACCATTCTCATTTAGGTATTCCATCATCTGATAACCATCCAGATTGGGCATGGCCACGTCAGATAATATTACATCAAATTCACCCTGTCCGATTTTCATCAAAGCAACAACCCCATCCGGTGCAATTTCCACTTCGTAGCCTTCAGTTTTTAAAATTGCAGAAATGACTTTCTGGTTGATTACTTCATCTTCAACTACTAATATCCTTGCTTTAGGTTTATCCAGACTCGGACGCCCTTTTTTCAAATCTGAAGGCACAAGATTTGTTAACAATTCTTTTAATGGTACTGTTGCATAGGTAGAAGCGGTATCAGACATGGCGTATGGTATCACCAACTCATCATTGTTAAGTATTGATCCACAGGAATATACAACATTCGGAACATAACCTTCACGCTCTTCCTCATTTGGTGCAATTAGAGGCTCACTCAACTGGCCGATAATGCGGGTAGGATCGTCAAGATCCAATAATATTGCTCCAATAGCATATTTGCGCATTGTTCCAACACCATGTGTGATCACTAACCAACCGAATTCAGTTTCAATTGGTGAGCCGCAATTGCCAACCTGAATGAATTCCCATGGAAATTTTGGGGAATGAATCTGTATGGCATCATGCCATAAATTGATATCATCTGAAAACATGATGTAATTGTTGATTCCATCAATGCGGCCCAGCATAGCATATTTACCTTTTATTTTCCTGGGGAATAGCGCCATACCCTTGTTATGTGCGTTTTCGCCATGAATTGGCATGATTTTGAAATTGTAAAAGTCCTTTGTTTCTACAAGTTTTGGCATAATGCTTCGTCCATCGTAGGCAGTGTATGTGGCATAATAACGCACCCGGCCATCATCATCAGTGAATTTTACAAAACGGGCGTCCTCAATTCCATTGCTTTCAGTGGAGGAAATAGGAAAAATTACCCTGTCTGAAATACCGGTATCAAGCGAAAATGAAATTTCATAATGTGAATCAGCCAACCAATAAATGGTTTTTAGAATATTTCGCTGCGCCTCATCGGGCTGAAGTTCATTCCTGCTCTCACTCAAAGCCCGGTTCATTTCGTTATAATCAAACTCCTGTCCAAGTTTATTCATCACGTGATTTACAACGCCATCTTGGGTATCAAGATCACAATATCCGTGCAATTCGCACAATTTTGCCCTAAATATTTCTTTGTTATATATGTGATTTTTAACGGCTTCGGCTTCGTCAATCAATCGTCCGGTTGGGATTAGATCGAGGTTGTTATCTGAGTCAAGTATTCCGCCACGGAAAACGATAGATGAAATATGACCTTCGCCGGTTGCCCTGAAACTGATAATCACACGTTTTTGCCCTTCCTGAAGCCCGGTCTGGTCAGGGTCCTCAACCATCGAAGGATTAAAAAAGGCGGCTGACTCAATGGAATATTCCGAAGTGAAAAAGGCTCCGATGAGTAATTTTTTAGGTGTTGATAAATTCGTAAGGTCTCCAGCCCGTCCACCCATAATATCATTCGTCCGGTCAAAATGCTTCTGGAAAATCTTTGAGATATTCCGGTGCCGTGCCGAAAAATCACGTAATGACTGATTCAAGCTCAGTCGGGCGGCTTCATCGGGCATCGAGGCCACTTTCTGAATGATCGATTGAACCCTGCTTTCAGGGCCCGGAAAAAAGAACCTGACAATTACCCGTTTTGGATCACTATAGAATCTGATGTGTTTGCGATTGACGGTTGTACTCATATTTTTAAGTTTTTTTCTTGTAAATATACAATTTTTGAATATCAAATAATATATCAATGGCAATGCTGCTAATTCATGCTGGTTTGCATGAAACCTTTGCTAAATTTGTCTATCCTAATTCAAAAATGTTCGAATGGAATCTATTCAAAAACACAGTTGGAACGATTTTAAACAAGCCTTTAATTTCACGGTACTTGTTGCGTCTTTAGGCTACTTTGTTGATATGTATGATCTTGTCTTATTTGGGATTGTGCGCATCGAGAGTTTGAAATCATTGGGAATCATTGGGGATGATCTTGCTACGAAAGGAGTGTTTCTTTTAAATATGCAGATGATTGGGATGCTTATCGGAGGAATTATTTGGGGAATTCTGGGCGACAAACGAGGAAGAATCTCCGTTCTTTTTGGTTCTATCGCTTTGTATTCTATCGCCAATATTGCCAATGCTTTTGTAACCAGTGTTCCGGCATATGCTGCCGCTCGTTTTTTTGCCGGTGTTGGTCTTGCTGGTGAATTGGGAGCAGCTATTACGTTGGTGAGTGAAATTCTGAAGAAAGAATCGCGTGGATATGGGACCACAATCGTGGCATCTGTTGGTTTAATGGGTTCGGTCACAGCAGGTTTTGTCGGGGATTATTTCTCCTGGAAATGGGCCTATATCTTTGGGGGATTGTTGGGCTTGGTACTACTCGCTATGCGCGCAAAAATGCTTGAAAGTGGAATGTTCAAAATGGTTCAGACCAATGCAGCCATCAAAAAAGGTGATTTCCTCAGTTTGTTTACCAACCGGCAAAGGTTTTTTAAGTATTTACGTTGCATTTTAATCGGATTACCAACCTGGTTTGTTGTAGGGATTCTAATCATCCTTTCACCAGAATTTAGTGTTTTACTGGGAGTTAAAGGGGTTGTCTCTGCAGGAACCTCAATCATGTTCGCATATTCAGGGCTGGTTGCCGGGGATATTCTCAGTGGGTTTTCGAGTCAGCTCATGCGTTCCCGTAAAAGAATTGTTTTAATTTTTCTGATTTTCACATCAATATTTGTAGTGACTTACCTTTCATCAAGTGGCTGGTCGACATCGGCATTCTATACTTTGTGCTTTTTCCTGGGTATAAGCATTGGCTATTGGGCAGTTTTTGTGACAATTGCATCCGAGCAATTCGGAACCAACCTGCGTGCTACCGTCACAACCTCTGTTCCGAACTTTGTGCGTGGCGGAACCGTACTCATCACTTTATCTTTTGAAGCCTTGAAACCACACATCGGAATTGTAAATGCCGCCTATATTGTCGGTTTTGCTACCCTGATCATCGCAGTTGTCTCTCTTTACTTTATGGAAGAGACTTTTCATAAAGATCTGGATTATCTTGAGAAATAGAGAATACGGATTGCAAATATATCGCATAAAAAAACCGGCTTTCGACCGGTTTTTTTATTTGTTTATTCCTGATGTGGAGTCACCAGCTCAATGAGTTCGGGGAGATCCATTCCCAGGTTTTTGAGATGTTCGATTTTCGGAACACCGTTTTTAGTCCATCCACGACGTTGGTATACAGCATCAAGCAGTTGTTCATAACGGTTTTCGCGATACTGACGTGTTGCAGCCATTTTTTCCTCTGTTGTCTTGCCTTCCGGATCAAAACCAACCAATTCGCGAAGCTGTTTGTCATATCTTTCTGCCCTTGATTCATATTCTTCTTTTGTAACAGGTCCGGCAGCGCGATAAGGTTGTGCATCGTGTTTACGAACACCAAATCCTCGGCGTAAATTAAAGATACGTTGGAAATTGTAAACGCGTTCCGACATCCTGATCATCTCAGCTTTATCGAAATCTTTTCCTGTGACAGCTTTGTAGATCGTTACATAATTATCAACATGTTCCGGAACTTTTGCCGGTTCTGAGGTTTCGTGGTTGTTCTCTGGTTCAACATCATTCCATGGGAGTTTACATAAACCAACAAGCCCGAACCAGGTTCTGAACATCGGGAAATAGTGCAGCGCTTCGGCTTTCTTCTCGAAAGTTGGAATCTGATTGTTTACCATATCCATGAAAATGAGCCAGGCTTCGTCATGTTGTGGACCTTTGTTTGTCATAGCATAACCACCTTGTTGTGCAAGTGATTCTTTACTAACATATTGCGAGTATTCAAGCCCTTTGTTTTCCATGCCTATATCCTGCATGAATTTCGGATCACCCCAACCATTTTTGGCAAAGATTTCCTTGAGTTTGCGAACACCCTGTCCGGCAGTTACGCCAAATCCTTCACCACGACCGAGTTGGTGCAACAATTCCATGGCCGCATCTGCATTACCGAAATTCAGTTTCAGACCACCGGTTCTTTCTTCATTCAAAATGCCGTTTTCGTAGCATTCCATGACAAAACCGAGAATAGTACCCCAGCTGATGGTACAGATACCATACGTATCACAATAGAAATTGGCTTCGATCGTAAAATCGGGATTAAAAATACCGGCTATCGAACCAAGAGACGAGGTTGTTTCATATTCCGGTCCGTCAACAATCACCTTGCTTCCTTTGTAAGGACCACTCCTGAGCAGATAATCATCAATTCCTTTGGCGCAGGCCATATTACAGCCAATCCAGCAGCCATCAGGAATACCTTGGGTGAATTTTGATTTCCAGACTTCTCCGTGAATTTTATCGGCTTCCGGATGATTTCCGAATTTGAAATTATTTACCGGTAACAAATCGTAATCGTTCATCACATTGGTGAGGTGGGCAGTGCCTTTTGTTCGCATTTCGGCCTGTTTGTCATCGAGTTCGCGCATTTCGCGGTTAAAGCGTTGACCACGTTCCATGATGGGTTTCAAGTCGACAACATTATTCAGATTCCCTTTAACACCAGGGACCTTGGCAACAATGGCTTTTATTTTTTTATCGCGCAAAACGGTTCCGATACCACCACGACCAGCCTGTTTCAGACGGACTTTCTTTCTTTTTGAATCGTAGAAACTGAAGTTCAGCATACCGATAAGTGAATAGTCAGCGGCTGTTCCGGCAGAAACGACAGCGACGTTTTTTTTGTCTTTTTCCTCATCGGCGTACATTTCAGTCAGCACTTCGGCCAATAGGTGGCTGTCGATAGGTTCCATTGGTGCTTTCATGATTTCGATCTGATGATTCACACCGTCGATGAAAATGATCACGTCTTCTTCTGCTTTGCCTTGAATTTCTATGGCATCAAAACCTGAAAACTTCAAAAATGGACCAAAATATCCACCAACATTGCTATCCATGACCGAATCAGTCTGGGGTGAAATGGCAACACAGATAGATTTTCCGGTACCGGAATACTGCGTAATACCTGCTATTGGTCCCGATGAAATAACAATCTCATTATCAGGATCATTCCACTTTGTCTCTGGTTTTGTTCCGTTCCAGAGCAAACGCAATCCATATCCTTTTCCACCAATAAATTTCTCTTTCATCACGGGCGGAACATCTTTTTCGCTGATTTCGTTCCGGCTAAGGTTGATATACAGGGTTTTGTCAGTGTATCCCTTGTCGAGTTCTTTCCAAACGTATTTAAAGCTCTTGATGCTTTGATGTGATTGTTTGATCTCAGCTATTTCCATGATTTATTTTGTTAATTTATTCACAAAGTTAGCAATTTTGCTGAAGTAAAATTACTGTAAATCATTAATTCATAGCAATATGCAAAATTTAGCATATCGCTGCAGCCTATCTATATGACTGATTGGTAAATGCTTGTTTATTATATTTAGAATGCTTTTAAATTTGATTCAGCCGTAGGATTTGGTTAATTTCGCAGACTGTCATTTTAATCAGGCAGGATTCTTTTTGAATCAAACAAATTCACTTGAAATGAATAAAAATGAAATTTCTGACAGACTGAAAACAAAGAAAGTGGGAATTGCCGGTTGTGGCGGATTAGGTTCAAATGCGGCTGTGGCACTGGCTCGTATTGGTCTGAAAAAGATAGTTTTAATCGATTTTGATGTTATTGACGAAAGCAATCTGAACCGTCAGTATTATTTTCGTGATCAGGTGGGAATGCTGAAAGTGAATGCCTTACGTGAAAATTTATTAAGGATTCATCCTGATATTTCAGTTGAAATTCATTCTGTTAAACTTGAACCGGAGAATGTTGTAAGTCTTCTGGAAGGCTGTGATTTGGTTATTGAGGCTTTTGATGGTGCTGAATCCAAGGAAATGTTGGTCGAAACAATGATGGATCAACTTCATCGAATTCCACTTATTGTTGGAAACGGGATGGCAGGTTACGGTCGGTTTGAAATCTTGCAGATCAATCAATGGTCTAAAAATGTATATGTTTGTGGTGACGGTTTGTCTGAAATAGCAGATGATCTTCCGCCTTTAGCGCCAAGAGTAGGAATTGTGGCCAATATGCAGGCAAATCTTGCTCTTGAACTGCTTTTAAATCAATAAGATATGAATATTGTTTTGAATAATCGTGAAGAATGGATCGAGCAGAATAATCTGACAATGAATCAGCTCATACAATATAAAAACTTCACTTTTCGTTTACTGGTAACCAAACTAAATGGAAATCTCGTCAAAAAGGATCAACGTGATGAGTTTATTGTTCAGGATGGAGATCATGTAGAGATCATGCATTTGATTTCAGGAGGATGAGTAAACGAAACAAAACGAGTTTTATCCGAAGAAACTGGAAAAGAATTACACCCTGGATTATCCCGGCTTTAGTTGTATTTGCTGTCCTAGTCATCATTGTGTTTTACAACCATGTGAGTTCGTCTGCTGATCATCGGATATATACCTCAGTTGAAGAAATACCACATCATAAAGTTGGATTGTTGCTCGGGACGAGTAAATATATCTCTGAAGGAAAATTAAATCC
>CAZVKW010000061.1:0-18946 GCA_964627945.1 uncultured Lentimicrobiaceae bacterium | reverse complement strand
TAATATCATGTCCTTGTTTAGCCGCAAATCAGGTATCACAGCCTTGAGATTGTATTTGGCAGGTGGTGTGAATTACGCCAGTTTTGAATCGCCTTCACATGTCGGTTTATATACTTCGGACCCTTTCTTGTTTTACCATTTTGAAGGAGGATTGGCAAAAGATTTCTATTTTATGAGAAATTTCCATATCGGACCGGTTGTTGGCGTTGGACTAGAAAATGCTAGTTCGACCGAAGATATTACAGATTCCAATTTAAATACAGGAACATATTCATTGAGTACACTTTACGGAACAGGAGGCATCCGGTTTGGAGTGAATCTATTGCATAATCTTCAGTTACAGTTATCTGCCAACTACTATATGCCATTTGGAACAGTAACAGAAGATCTCACCAACAGCGACGGAAACAGTTATTCAGGATGGCCTTATGAAAGCTCAGATAGCTGGGACGAATTCTTCGACGGCAGAAAAGGTCTTGGAATAGGTGCCGGTTTACGACTACAATTCTAATCATCATTAAAAAAACATCGATATGAAAAAAAGAATCATTTTTATTAGTATTTTCATGATGCTTGTCGGTCTTACAGCATTCTCTCAAACCAGAAAAGAAAAGAAAATTGCCGGTTATACGGTTGATAATTACGAAGTTGAATGTCTTGGAACCGGCAATGAGGGAACCCAGTTGATGAAAGTCTGGGGCTATGGAAAAAAACCAGAAGACGCTGTGATTCAGGCAAAACTCAATGCGGTTCATGCAGTAATTTTCAAAGGAATTTTTGCCGGATCTGGTGGTTGTATGAAACGCCCATTGGTCTCAGATCCCGGACTTGAAGAAAAGAATCAGGATTACTTCGACACATTTTTCAAGCCCAATGGTGAATATCTTAGTTACATTGCTGTTAGCGGCGAAGGTGTGAGAGAAAGTATCAAGGTGGATAAGCGAACCTATAAAGTTGCTATCCATGTATCCGTGCAGCATAGTGCTCTTCGAAAAAAACTGGAAAGCGACGGTATCATCAAAAAGCTTGGAGCCGGATTTTAATCATTTGCAAACTACAAACAATTGAATATGAAAAAGATAACCATTCTCTTAGTTAGTTTTGTCATTTTGACTGGAACCATTTTCGGTCAGGCAAAGAAACCCACCATCATGGTTGTTCCAAGTGATGTATGGTGTAAAACAAACAATTTCATGACTACTTACGATAATCAGGGAACCAAAGTGATGATTCCTGATTATAAAATTGCCATGCAAAGTGATGCAAATCTTGTGTTGGTGATTGCGAAAATAAACACATTGATGTCAGAACGTGGTTTCCCGCTCAAAAACCTCGAAACTGTTCTGAAAAATGTTGAGCAACAAACCGCTATGGACAATATGCGAACCAGCAAAGAAGGCTCCTCATTGGCTGAAAGTCCGCTTGATGTGCTTAAAAAAACTGCTAAAGCTGACATTATCATGCAGTTAACATATACACTTAACCAAACTGGCCCAAAAAAATCAGTCACTTTCAACTTACAGGGATTGGATGCATATACGGGTAAGCAAGTCGCTGGTGCCCAAGGCACAGGTGCTCCATCTTTCTCTGCCGAACTTCCTGTTTTACTTGAAGAAGCTGTTTTGTCGCAACTTGATAACTTCAACGCCCAGCTTCAAACACACTTTGATGATCTTTTGACAAACGGCCGTGAAGTAACCGTTAGAATTCAGGTTTGGGATAATGGGTCTGGTATTGACCTGGAAACGGAATACGATGGCGATGAACTTGGTGAAATTATAGATGACTGGTTCTTCAAAAATACTGTCGAAGGACGCTACAGCAAATCCGAATCAAGCGAAAACTATATGTTTTTCGAACAGGTTCGTATCCCATTGTTTGATGCAAATGGTAAACCTATGGATACCAAGGACTTTGTTCAAAAACTTCGCAAATTCCTGAAAGATCCACCTTATAACCTGATTTGCAAGGCTGATATGAATGGCCTCGGTGGCGGATTATTATTTATTGGTGAGAAATAATTTAAACCATTGATTATGAAAAACATAACTATATTTTTAATGATCATTCTTGGCTTAGGCATTATTTCTGTCAAAGCCCAGAATTCCGTCGGGAAATCGGATGATATGGGTCGGATTTCCATAACGGCATTTGTGGAAGAAAATATGAACGGAATGCCTCAAGGTGCACGCGAGTTCCTGACCAATAAATTGAATCAGATCACAACGCTTAATGGACTCGGTGGCGGTAGCGCTAATCCGCGATTTGTGATTACAGCTCAATTGGTCACACTTACAAAAGACATACTTCCCGGTCCGCCTCCCATGATCGCCATGAACTTACAGGCAACATTTTATATTGTTGATTATCAGGAGAGAATCGTATTCAATACAACAAGCATCATGCTGAAAGGTGTTGGAACCAATGAAACCAAAGCGTATATTCAAGCTGTTAAAGAGATCAAACCATCCTCAATGGAAATGAAACAGTTTGTAGAATTAGCCAAGGTAAAATTGCTGGAATATTACAATTCACATTGCGACATTCTACTGAAAAAAGCCGAAACCATGGCCAGTCAGAAACGCTATGAAGAAGCACTATTTCAACTCACCACCGTTCCCGAAGTTTGCCTGGATTGCTACAACACCGCCATGGATAAATCAACTGAAGTATATAAACTATACGTTGATAATAAATGCAGCGAAGATCTGACCAAAGCCAATGCGGCTTGGGCAACATTTGATGAATCGTCCGCTTTGTTTTACCTAGCTGATATTTTCCCGGATTCAAAATGCTATGCCGAAGCACAAACACTTGTGAGAGAAATCAAAGATCACAGATGTGCCAAGGCTTTGGGTGCTGCTCAAGGCGCCTGGGGCGGACATAATTATGTAGAAGCTGCCCGTCAGCTGGCGCAGGTTCCAACAGATTCCAAATGCTCTAGAGAAGCCAATGCGCTTGCAGCCGAAATCAGAAACGAGATCAAAGACTGGGACAGCGAATATAAGAAATATCAGCAGGAATATGCCTTCCGTTACGATCAGTGGACTACCGAGGACAGAAGAAAAGATATCCAGCAAACGGCTGATAATGACTACCGTAAAACAGAAGCATACGACCTGCAAAAAAGGGAAATTGAAGCAAAACGTGCCGTTGGTATTGCCTGGGCCGAAAATGGTCATTGGGGCTGGTACAGCTTTGGTGGTTGGTTGTGGTAGAAGACCGAAGTTGGAAGACCGAAGTTGGAAGTAGGAAGTCAGAATATCCAAAATGACAAATATTGAATAAATTATTTAAAATATTCATAATGAAATATTTAAGTAACAATTTAAAAATTTTCACAGGCTTGGTGTTATTACTGGGAATAACGATATCAACGTTTGCACAGGAAAAAATCATCGACAAGAGTGGCAAGAAACCTGCCTGGGTTGGCGGTATCGAAACCGGCTATCTGATCGAAAGTGGCAAAGGAGTTACATTAGATGAAGCCAAAGCTCAGGCACTCACACGTGTGAAAGACAATATCGTAAACTCGGTCGCAGTTAAAGTCAGCTCTGAAACAGAACTGAACACCACTGAATTACGACAGGGAAATGCCTATGCTGTTTCGGGAAGTTATGCTGAAAAAATCAAAACACGAACAGCCAATCTACCTGCCATTCGTGGAATTTCTGAAAACAAAGTGACAGAATATTATTGGGAAAAAACTCAGCCCAAAAAATCTGGTCCTGTCACTTGTTATTATCATATCAAATATCCGTTTTCAGATGCCGATCTGGCCATGATTATCAACGAATATCTTGAGGCTCAGCGCCGTATGCGTGAACAACTTGATAATGCTATTGCCGGATTGAACGATTTAACCCAGGTTGAAGCCATTGTTGAACGCTTGTCTACGCTTCGTCATCTATCGAAAGAGCTGGAAGATGAAAACAAAGCGATTGCAGCGACAAATATTGGAAAACTCGAAGATCTTTTGAAAAACCTTCAAATTCAGCAAACAGCATGTTCTCAAGGAGTTCTGAAGTATTTTCTGGTTTACGGAAATCGCAGATTCACTACTTCGCAAAATCCGAAAACTCTATCCAATTGTGCTTCCAATTTCAGGCAGATTTCGGTTGGAGATACCATGATGGTGCGTTACGATCATCAGGGATGCCGCAGTCAGGTTACAAACACCATTAGTCTGGAATACCGTTTCGAAAGCCGTCCGGTGAAAGCTGAATTTCAAATCGCGTCCATCTATTCTGCTTCAAAAATGAAAATAACTGAAGGCGTTCAATTCATTGTAAGTCAGATAGATTATGCTACTATTACTGCATATAGTTTTGTCCTGCCGGTTTTAATGGAATCAAACGAAACGGTGGAAATTAAAAATATCACCCTCACTTTTTCCAAAAAACCATCGATCACATTCAATAATCTGTCGAACCTTACTTTACAAGCTGGCTTGAATTCATTGAAACTCGATGGTGAGTTCCCGCTCGACAACAAAATTTATTCGTTTGAAACCTATGCAACGGTGCTGATGAATGGAAGTATTACTTATACAAACCCTAAAACAGGAGTTACTTCTGCATACAAATTTTACAATGAAAAAGTTTCGATTGTAGTTCCAAAATAGTATAATTAACTGAATATCTGAATCTTATATCATAATAAATCAGCTTGATCATCATTGATGGTCAGGCTGATTTTCGTATAAATGTTTTCAAATATAGAATTCAATTACTGCTTTTTGACCTCTGGCAACAGAAACTTCTCCCTTTCCTGCTCAACAATCTGCTTTTTATAGATTTCAGGATAACCGGGCTGCTTGGGCGAAACCGGATATCCATAAGGATTCCGGATGAACTGTCCTTCTTTTTCCTGTTTCACATTTCCATCCAGATATTTAACAAGCAAAAAATTACTCAGATTTCGCCAGGTTTCGACTGTTAGTTCTGCAGATTTTGTTGAATAATCCGTCAGGAAATCGATTGCTTCAGAAGGATTAGTCTTATAAAGTCCAAGTGCTTTGGCATCAATTCCAGGAATTTCTCCGGCATACCGATTTTCAAGTTCATTTTGCTTTGCCTTTACATCAGGCATTACGCGGTCATAAAACAGGTAAGCGAAATGTGCCAGACGATTAAAAACCCAGAAAGCTGCTGTTTCTGAGTAAGTTAACATATCCCCATTCCCTTCGGAAAAAGCAAGCGGAACCTTTTTTAAACTGCAGTAAAAAGGCGTATATACTGTCGTTCCGGCATCATCAACGCCAAACCAGTGAATGCCGGCAATAGGATCAGGAAGCCAACTCCGCATCTGCGATATGAATGAAAATCCAGTCTGTTGTGTAGCCGTCACCCTTTCGTGAAAATATTCTTTTCCTTCATATTCCCATGTGAGTGGTCGCCAGCGATAAGGGGAATGAAAAGGACCAGCTCCAATATCCTGGGCCATATCGAGTTCAGTTCCTTTGAGATGATCGCGTTTGAACGACATCAGGTCGCGCGGACTTAATTTCCGATCTGGCATGATAAATAAGGGCATTCGTTTTGTTAAATCTTTTCCAGTAGCGTAATCCCAATATTCACTCATGGAAGCATTTACATGATTAAACATGCTCCAAACCCTGAGTTCACAAAATCTGGCGGCTTCAAAATCAAGAGGATTATACACGTCCGAAAAACTGAATTCGGTATCTTTTCCTGTATACCAACCTTTTTCACGGGCAAAATCAATTACATCGTAGGCATATATCACTTGTAAATCAGGTAAATACAATTTATCCCAATCCTTATTCGTAATTGATATCTTTTTATCCCGCAAAGGAAAATTCGTTATCCGGGCATGGTTCGCATGGGCCGAAATATAACCTTCCGGAATACGAATTGCCACCCAAACACCGCCTTTTCGTCTGTTTACCATCTGCTTGGTCTTTTTGTCCTGAACCATTTCGGTACCTTTTCCAATAATTTCCATGATCCAAACCTCATTGGCATCACCAATTGAGAAAGACTCACCCGAACTTGCATAGCCGTATGTATCCATCAGTTCTGCAATGGTTTTGATGGCCTCACGGGCACTTTTTGAACGTTGCAAAGCCAGAAACATCAAACTACCATAATCGACCAAACCCGTTGAATCATGTAATTCAGTTCTTCCATCAAAGGTTGTTTCACCAATCGAAACCTGATGTTCGTTCATGAATCCGATGGTTTGGTATGTATGTGACACTTGTGGAATCCGTGCCAATGGTTTTGCTGTTCCACGGTCATAAATTGTAAGCATCGATCCTTCTGGCCAATCTGCGGCAGCTCTGAAATATAATTCACCATAACGAATATGAGAATCAGCCGCATAGCTAATCATAGTGGAACCGTCAACTGAAGCGCTTTTGCTGATCAGATAGTTGGTACAGGCAAAAAGCTCTGAAAATTGAAATCCGGAAATAAAAAGAATGATGAAAGCAAGAAAATATTTGTTTCGCATAGCTGAAGGTTTGATTTATCAACAAAGATAAGCATTCACCGAAATCGCTTTCCGGCAAGCCGTTCTAATTAGTAACTTTGTTTCCGAAAAGGTATTATTTCCCTTTAAAATTGAAATTGATGATTTCCAACCAGAATATTCCATTGGCCGAGAGGCTGCGACCAGCAGATCTGGACCATTATATTGGTCAGGAACATCTCGTCGCTCCGGGTGCCATCCTGCGCATTGCCATTGATTCGGGTCGCATTCCCTCGATGATTTTCTGGGGACCTCCCGGAGTTGGAAAAACGACGCTTGCTTTCATCATTTCAAAAAAGCTCAACCGGGGTTTCTTCGTCCTAAGCGCCATCAGCAGTGGTGTAAAAGATGTTCGTGAAGTGATTGAGCGCGCTAAATCAATGCCAAATTCACCCATTCTGTTTATCGACGAAATACATCGTTTCAGCAAATCGCAACAGGATTCATTGCTGGGAGCAGTTGAAAAGGGCCTTGTAACACTTGTTGGCGCTACGACCGAAAATCCATCCTTTGAAGTGATCTCTCCCCTGCTCTCACGCTGTCAGGTGTATATTCTTCAACCGTTACAACAGTACCATCTGGATACTTTGCTCGATCATGCCGTCAAAACCATAGAGGATCAATACAAGATCAAAATTCAGGTGAAGGAGCGGGATTCGCTCTATCGAATCAGCGGAGGTGATGCCCGTAAATTACTCAATGCCATTGAGTTGGTAACAGAAGTTCTGAGAACCGAAGGAACTTCGGAAATTTTGATAACCAACGAAAATACTGATAAATGCATTCAGAACAATCTGGTGAAGTATGACAAAGGCGGCGAAATGCATTATGATGTGATTTCTGCTTTTATCAAATCATTACGCGGAAGTGATCCGAATGCAGCGGTTTATTATCTGGCCCGCATGACTGAGGCTGGCGAAGATCCTTTGTTTATTGCCCGAAGAATGCTGATTCTGGCATCAGAAGATATCGGGAATGCAAATCCAAATGCTTTGTTGCTTGCCAATGCATGTTTTGACGCTGTGAACAAAATCGGCTGGCCTGAAAGCAGGATCATCCTGTCACAAACAGCCATTTATCTTGCCTGCTCAACCAAAAGCAATGCATCTTATATGGCTATTGGAAAAGCACAGCAATTTGTCGCAAAAACCGGCGATTTGAGTGTTCCATTGCATCTGCGAAATGCTCCGACCAAGTTGATGGATGACATCGGCTATGGAAGTGGTTACCAATACGCGCATGATTTTGATGGTAATTTTGTTGACCAGGAATTTCTGCCGGATGCCATACGGGGCGCCAAGTTTTACGATCCAGGGGATAATCAGCGTGAGAAAGAATTCAGAGCCAGTTTGAAGGCCCACTGGAAAGAAAAGTATGGGTATTAAAAAAACTACCCGGACATTTCCTTTAGCAGGAAAGCCGGGCAGTTTCAACTAAAAACAAAGCATGATCTTAATCGAAGTTTTTCTTGAGGTATTGCAGACGTTCGAAACCTGCACTTATTTCTGAATTCTTGTTTAATTTTCCTCTGAAATCTTCTATCGTATTGAATTTATGTTTTTTCATCCAGTCTTCAAGACCTGCAACAATCTCTCTGATGTATGGAATTCCGTTCTGGTATAAGGTGGTACAAATCTGTGTGACTGAAGCACCTGCCAGCAATTGCTTGGCCACACCGATTGAATAATGAATTCCGGTGGAAGCAGCAAGTTCACATGGAATTCCATTAGCACTCAACAAGGCAATCCATCGCAATGGTATTGATTTCTCGTCCGGACTTGAATAAACATTGTCTGCAACGACGCGCATATTGGCGATATCAACATCAGGATTGTAGAAACGGTTGAAGAGCACCAAAGCATCGGCTCCGGCTTCTGCCAAACGGTATGAAATATTGAGAACATTGGTGAAATATGGCCCGATTTTGACCGAAACCGGAATACTGACATATTTTTTTACTTCCTTAACTATTTCGACATAGGTGTCTTCAATCTGCAGGCTGGTCACTTGGCGATCGAACGGAAAAATTGCAATATTCAGTTCAAGAGCGTCAGCGCCTGCTTCCTGAATCTTAGCAGCGTATTTGGGCCATTCAATCGGACTTACACAATTGATACTCGCAATGATTGGAATATCGACACTTTTCTTGGCTTCTCTAACAAATTCGAGATATTCCTCAAGACCGGCTTCCTTTCCAAGACCAGTAACATATTCATCTGCTTCAGGATACCAGAAATACATCTCGTTTCCCATTGTCTTCTGCTTTGCACGCGCTGTAATTTGCTCTTCGAAAAGTGATTTAAGCACCACTGCGCCTGCACCGGCTTTTGCACATGCCTTGATATTACTGATGGTTCCGGTGAGCTTAGAACTGCTCACGATAACGGGATTTTTCAGTGTCAATCCCAGATATTTTGTAGAAAGATCCATAATTCGTATGTTTTTATTGATTTTCAACTAGATTGAGCTCAGCCTGCAAAATGCTCCGGCTAAGAAAAGTAAAGGCTTTTTCGAGGTTAAAACAGGCTTCTGTGCTTAATTCCTCTTTAAAATCCCATTCATAACCCTTGATATGAAGCAAATATGAATCAGGAGCTTTTCCAAACATTTTACGGCAAAGATCTACAACGAATGCCGGTGACACAGCATGCATGCTAAATTCAACCCTTGCAGGATCAGGATTTATCCA
Source organism: uncultured Lentimicrobiaceae bacterium (assembly GCA_964627945.1). Classification (GTDB taxonomy): domain Bacteria; phylum Bacteroidota; class Bacteroidia; order Bacteroidales; family F082; genus CAJBPB01. The sequence goes on along the minus strand of CAZVKW010000061.1, from coordinate 9,762 downwards.
TGTGTAGCTGAAATCTTCGATATCTTCTATTGTGGCATCCACAAAAACTACCAGATCTTTTCCGGAAATCAGTTCAGCATCTTCAATATTCAACTGATAGTTACAATCAAGTTGAATGTTATATTCTTGGTTATCAGCAATAAAATTCTCCATCTTACGAATAAAAGCCGCCCCCAGACCATCGTCCTGACGGCCCGGATTGCCATATCCATAAATAAGTATCTTTTTTGCTGATTCCATTTTAACTCCTTCTGCGGTCGATAATTTCGTCATTCTCATTGACGAGGGTGATCTCGAGTGGCATTTTGCCCAAAGCATGGGTTGCACAGCTCAGACAAGGATCATAGGCACGTATTGCAACTTCAACTGAATTCATCATGCCTTCAGTGATAACTTCTTTTCCGGTCATCACTTTGCGGGCCACCTGCTCAACCGAACGGTTCATCGGCTCATTGTTGTGGGTGGTCGAAACGATGAGATTGGCCATTACGATCTGGTCATCATCGTTGATACGATAATGATGGAACAATGTACCGCGCGGAGCTTCGATTAATCCAACGCCTTCTTTTTGTTTGGTTCCTTTTGTAACCAAATCATTTCCAAGCAGATCCGGATCATTTAACAGAGTTCGGATCATTTCGGCGGCATGCAAAGTCTCGATCAGACGTGCATAATGGGTATGCAGACAATAATTGTTCGGCTTTCCGTGTGTGAGGGCTTTATAAAGTTCAAATTCCTTTTGGGCAAGAGGAGATGGAATAAAATCAACAGTATTCAAACGTGCAAGCGGACCAACCCTGTACCAACCGTTTTCTTTTCCGTATTCCTTCAGATAAGGGAATTTCATATAACTCCAACTCTTAACTTCTTCCTCGATATAATTTGTATATTCCTGGTAGTCAATATCATGAAGTATTTTCTTTCCTTCTGAATCAACTGCCCTTAACACACCATGATATAAATCCAGAGCGCCATCCTTACGAACTAAACTTAAATGATTGCTTGGGAAGTAAGCGAATCCATCTACAAATTCCTTGTTGGCAACATAATATTTCTTAAAGAAATCGAGTGCTCCCTGAGCCCAATCCACCATCTTATCAGCATTCAACGGATCAGCACCTTTGAGGAATTCATCGCGTTCTTCGATACTCAGATTTTTATTGATTCCACCAGGAATAGCGCCGGTTCCATGAATTTTCTTCCCGGCTGTGGCACGGATAATTTCCTGACCGAATTTACGCATCATCACACCCTGAACAGCAAGTTCGGGATATTGAAGTGCAACGCCAATGATGTTTCTGATTGCCGGATCGCCATCAACTCCAAAAAGGAAATCGGGTGAGCTCAGGTGAAAGAAATGCAAAGCATGCGATTGGAAAAACTGTCCGTAATGCATCAAACGACGCATTTTTTCGCCGGTGGCGGTCAAGCCTTCGCCTGTTCCTGCTCCAACAATCACGTCCAAAGCTTTGGCAGCAGCTAAATGGTGACTAACAGGACAAATTCCGCACAAACGTTGAACCAGCACAGGAGCTTCCCAATATGGACGACCCTGAACAAAACGTTCGAATCCGCGAAATTCAACGATATGCAAACGGCTTTGTTTGATATTTCCATGATCATCCATGTGGATGGTAACTTTTCCGTGCCCTTCGACACGGGTTACAGGTTCTATAGTGATCTTTTTTGACATGTCTTGGTAGATTTTCGGGGTTAATCAAATTTAACTACTTCGTACGGAAGCTTCATCGGATCGCCTGTGATCAGCGCTACGAGTGCATCCCAGATCAAATCGGCACGTGGCGGACAACCCGGAAGGAAGTAATCGATTTTCACGATTTCGTGACAGGGATATACCTTATCAAGGATCATTGGCAACTCATCGTCATTCGGAATAATATGATCTTTGTTGAGTTGAACGGTCGGACCGCCGATATAGGCTTCGTGCAGACATTCTTCAATAGGAATACCATTGCGCAATGCAGGCAGACCGCCCATGATGGCGCATTCACCGAGCGAAATCAGGATTTTACAGTTTTTCCGGAAGGAGCGCAGAACTTCAACATTTTCGCTGTTGCAGCATCCACCTTCTATGATTCCGATATCAACCGGTTTGGTGAAAGTCTTGATATCATCAACGGGTGATTTATTAAACTCAACCAATTCAATAAGTTGCAGAATTCTTTCGTCGATATCGAGGATCGACATATGGCAGCCAAAGCAGCCTGCAAGTGATGTTGTGGCAATAACAGGTTTACTCATGATTTCTTTCTCCTTTGATTAAAGATTAACATCGCTTCCGATAGGTTCATGGTCAAATTTGCGTCTTCCGATCGCAACGTCGAAACCTTTTTCCTTTTTCAGAATAGATCCAACAGGGCAATTTTTCATTGCAAGATCGGCCATTTCGTCGGTCATATCTTTGCCAAGTTCCTCATCGAGAACCACTTCGAGGTGGTGACCACGGTTACGGAAGGCAAACATGGCGCGTCCGTCAACATCCTTAATGGTTTTGATGCAACGTTTACACAGAATGCAGCGATTCTGGTCTTTAATAATCTTTGGAGATGTGGCATCAACTCCTTTCATTGGAAAATCATACGGAAAACGTGGAACCATCATCTGGTAGAGGTATCCAAGAGCCTGAAGCTCACAGCTTCCGCTTTTTTCGCAAGCCGGACAGAAATGGTTTCCGCTCACAAACAGCAGTTCGATGATCGATTTACGCAAATCCTGAATTTCGGCACTCATGCTTTCGATTTCCATGCCATCGGCAACAGGTGTAGTGCAGGATGTCATCAAACGGCCATTAATTCTGACCGTGCAGATGCGACAGGCTCCTTTGGGTTTCACCCCAGGCATATTGCACAGGGTCGGGATGTAGATTCCGTTTTCTTTTGCGGCTTCCACAATAAAACTTCCTTTTTCGGCCATGCACTCTTTGCCATCTATTTTGAATTTTATCAGATTGCTCATTGCTTTGTTTTTTCAGATTTTGAATGAATTTTATCAGAACTTAGGCCTCGTGATGATGAAATTTCGGAACACGATTTACATATTTGCAGGAACGTTGTACCGAAGCTTCGAGATCGAATCCCATATCAAACTCCTTGTCTTTCTGGATCAGTTCTTCGTAAAGATGTCTGAAATTCTTCAGGCTACTGATGATTGGGTTTCCGGCGGTCTGGCCAAGCCCGCAACGACTGGCATTCAGCACTTTACCCCATTGTTTTAAATCTTCAAGATCGGATTTTACTCCATTTCCGTGAAGAATTTTTTCGAGTTTGTTTTTCATTACTTCCGGCATACTGCGGCATGTACTGCACGATCCACAGGATTCATCGATAAAGAACTCCATGAAATTAAGTACTACGTCACGCAGAAGATTGCGTTGCATACCGAAAATAATCATTGAGCCGCCGGTTGAAAGATCAGAATAGCCAAGTGTACGATGAAACTCATCTGATCCGATTAAAGTGCCCGACGGACCTCCGACCTGAACGGCCTGAACATTGTAAGCCCCAACCATATCCAGCATATCGTTTACATTGAATCCCCAGTTCACTTCGTATACGCCTGGGAACATGCAATCGCCTGATATACTAAGAATTTTTGTTCCGGTTGAATCTTCAGTTCCAAACTGAGTAAACCATTCGCCGCCGTTTTCAACAATTCTAACGGCGGTTGCGAAAGTCTCAACATTATTGATGATAGTTGGTTGTCCGAGATATCCTTTTTCAACCGGGAATGGAGGTTTGTCGCGCGGTTCGCCCCGTTTTCCTTCGAGTGATTCGAGAAGCGCTGATTCTTCACCACAGACATAGGCACCGGCGCCGTATTGAATCCGGATGTCGAAATTATATCCTTCGATGCCGGAAATATTTTTTCCCAGAAGTCCGCCTTCGCGCATGCCTTGCAGCACTCCTTCGAGGTAATCTTTCATATATCGGTATTCGTATCGCAAATACAGAATTCCTTCGTCTCCGCCAATGGCATAACCAGCAACAGCCATACCTTCGAACACCAGCTCAGGTTTTTCGGTCAGAATAACACGGTCTTTAAAGGTTCCGGGTTCGCCTTCGTCGGCATTGCAGACTACATAATGCTTATCCCCTTTTGCACGGCGGCAGAATTCCCATTTCAAACCTGTTGGGAAACCGGCGCCACCACGTCCACGGATATGGCTATGCTTGATTTCACCAATCACTGCTTCAGGTGAAATTTTAGGAAGTATATCACGAATTACTGATCCTGCAACATATTTGTCAGAAAGGATCATTCCTTTGCGGCGGATATTGCTCGAAACCATTGACTTAAGACTCGGATGATGATTTTTCCCGTCGCCATAGCTTTCGTTGATCAACTCGTCCATATCCTTGCTCTCCTTCATATACTGAACGATTTCACGCACACGGTATGGCGTTAGACGGGTAAAAACACGGTTGTTGATGATAGCAGCCGGTTCCTGATCATTCATTCCGATACAAGCGGTATCGAACAAACCAATAAGACCGTCTTCCGTCACTTCACCAAAGGAAATACCGACTTCCTTTTCGAAGGTCTCGCGGATTGCTTTTTGACCGTACATGATTGCTACTGCACTATTATTCAGATAAATAGTGTATTTTCCGCGCTGTTCGGTACTCAGAAAATGATAAAAAGTGATGGTCTGCTGTACATCGGCCATCGACATTCCGGTGGCTTTCGCAATTTCTTTCACGGCATCCGTACCGATACAACCGAACAGTTCCTGAATATCAATCAGAATGTCCATCAGTCGGTTTGGGTCACTGCCGTACTTCTCAATGATTTGCTTAACGGGGTTTTCCATTTACGAAGTAATTTTAGAAACAATTATTGTTTATTAATTAACTCTGTTGTTAATTGATTCACAGCAAAAGTAGCGAACTTTTCACACCTCTTAGCAAGCCATATAAATTTAGAATGTTTTTAAATTGAAATACGTAATCGGTGGTTACCAAATAGTACCGACGGAAAGAACTTCAATAAAATGTATTAGAAATTTCATCGTTTGAATAAGTGAATATTTTACTATAAAAATCTGATTTTCTGTGATATAGGATTTCCTTGAATTTATTCTGGTCACTTTGTGTTAAAAAATTATCAAAACAGGCATAAATACCGTGCTTCGATGCTCAAAAATTCACCGGTAAAATTTTATATTTGCGAAAAGGACTGCCTGTTTTCAGTTAATACTAATCGAATATATTGATCATTAATCATACAGATACTTCTCCCCTATGAAACGAACTACGGTATTTTTCGCCATTCTTTTATTTCTTCCTGTACTGATTTTTTCACAATCAAATCCTTCACGAAAAACCAATTTCGACCGCGATTGGCGCTTTCAGGCAGGACATGCATCCGATCCATCAAAGGATTTCAATTATAAAATTGCAAATCTGTTTTCCAAGTCGGGAAAAGCAGAAGGTACTGCAATTGATCCGAAATTTAACGACAGTTCATGGCGAATACTTGATCTTCCGCACGACTGGGCCGTGGAACTTCCGTTTGTGAATTCGGATAATTTTGATGTGATGGCACATGGCTATAAGCCTGTTGGTGGACTTTTTCCCGAAAATAGTGTCGGATGGTACCGCAAAAGTTTCAGTATTCCGGCTGTTGATTCAGGACAAAGATTCGCCATTCAATTTGATGGAATATTCAGGGATGCGAATGTATGGATCAATGGTTTCTTTCTGGGAAATAATCCTTCAGGCTATATTGGTTTTACATACGATATCACAGACTATGTGAATTTTACCAAACCCAATACCATTGTCGTTCGGGTTGATGCCACCCAATACGAAGGCTGGTTTTATGAAGGTGCCGGAATTTACCGGCATGTCTGGTTCATGCAGTATGATAATCTGCATAGTGCAGAAAATGGAGTCTTCGTTTATTCCAAAGTGAATGGAAAATCAGCCGAAATCACTATTGAAACAACAATTAATAATGAAACCAATTCCGAAGCCGAATGCACCGTTCAATCTGTGATGCTTGACCGGAGCGGGAAGGAAATCGCAAAATCGAAAGAAAGCAAAGTCAGTTTCGGGCTGAATGAAACAAAATCTGTTCGTCAGCAATTCAATATAAATTCATTCAGATTGTGGTCCTTGGAAGATCCATACCTCTATCGGATGAAAACCATTATCCGATCCAATGGAAAAATCATCGACGAAATCACAAACCGTTTTGGTATCCGAACCATTAGCATTGATGCAATAACTGGCTTGAAACTGAATGGTATTCCGGTGAAAATAAAAGGTGTAAACAATCATCAGGACCATGCAGGAGTAGGTAGTGCGCTACCCGATTATCTTCAATATTACAGAATCGGACTCCTGAAACAGATGGGGGCAAATGCATATAGATGCAGCCACAATGCTCCTACACCCGAATTACTGGATGCTTGTGACAGTTTGGGAATGCTGGTAATGGATGAAACACGATTGCTGAATTCAGGTATAGAATATGAAGGACAACTGCGTCGATTGATCCTTCGCGACCGCAATCATCCTTCGGTGTTTATGTGGTCGATTGGCAACGAGGAGGGCTGGGTGCAGCGCAACAGTGTGGGCAAACGACTAGCATTGTCATCGATCGCTGTGGTGAAAGAACTCGATCCAACAAGAACTTGCACATATGCTGCCGATATGGCGAATGAATTCAAAGGAATCAACGAAGTAATTCCTGTAAGAGGGTTCAATTACCGCGAAAAAGGGCTGATTCCTTATCATAACGACCATCATGATCAGCCGATCATCGGAACGGAAATGGGAAGCACCGTCACAACGCGCGGAATCACAGAAATGGACAGCGCACGCGCTTATCTTCCTGATCAGGACATCACAGCTCCCTGGTGGGCATCAACAGCCGAAGCCTGGTGGCCAATCGCTGCCGAAAACGATTGGATGGCCGGAGGGTTTATCTGGACCGGTTTCGACTATCGCGGTGAACCGACACCCTTCATCTGGCCCAATATCAATTCGCATTTCGGCGTGATGGATGTGTGCGGATTCCCGAAAAACATCTATTATTATTATCAGTCCTGGTGGTCAGACAAGGATGTGATTCATATTTCGCCCCATTGGAACCATCCCGGAAAGGAAGGTCAGATCATCAAAGTATGGGTGAACAGCAATGCCGATGAGGTGGAGTTGTTCCAGAACGGCAAAAGTCTTGGCAAAAAAATGATGCCCCGAAACAGCCATCTGAACTGGGATGTACGATATTTTCCCGGAAGCCTCGAAGCAGTCGGGATTAGAAATGGAAGAGAAATCCGGACAATGGTGGAGACCACCGGAGCGCCTTTCGAATTGATGCTTACCTCTTATAAAACCACACTTTTTGCCGACGGCAAAGATGCCACTGTGATCAATGTTTCGGTGATCGATGAGATGGGCCGCGAAGTGCCTTATGCAAGCAATCTGGTCAGGTTCAAACTGACAGGTGATGCCCGTATTCTGGGTGTTGGCAATGGTGATCCGAGTTCGCATGAGCCCGATCAATGCGCAAATGGTGCCTGGCAACGAAGTCTATTCAATGGGCATTGCCAGTTGATTCTGCAATCGGGAAACAAAGCAGGCATCGTGAAACTGGAAGCCTTGTCGGACGGATTATACAAAGCCGGCACAGAAATACACCTCATTCCGACTTATCAGCCCAAACAGCCACTTGATGAAACACTGAACCGAATTAAAAAAACTCCAATTGTGAATGATCCCGGACTTATTCTTGGCGCAGATATTTCTTTTCTGCCCGAACTGGAAGCCCGCGGAATGAAGTTTACTGAAAATGGCCAGGAAAATGACGCGATCGAAATACTGAAAGTTCATGGTTTCAACTACATCCGCTTGCGGATATTTCATTCTCCAGCAGGCGAGAAAGGCTATTCTCCCGGAAAAGGATTCTGCGACCTGAATCATACCTTGCAGATGGCAAAACGCATCAAAGCATCTGGAATGAAATTCCTGCTCGATTTTCACTACAGCGATTACTGGGCCGATCCACAGCAGCAATACAAACCGGCGGCCTGGGAAGGTCTGGATTTTGAAACGCTGACTGATTCATTGAGTAACTACACAAGACATGTGATGCAGGCGTTGAAAGATCAGGGAACCCTGCCGGATATGGTTCAGATTGGCAATGAGATCAACCACGGAATGGTTTGGCCCGATGGACATATCAGTCAGCCCGACCAGCTGGCTGCTTTGATCAAAGCCGGAACCGAAGGCATGAAAGCCGTGGATGCAAATGTGCTGATTATGCTGCATCTGGCGCTGGGCGGACAGCAGGACGAATCCATTTTCTGGTTCGATAATATGTTTTCGAGGGGTGTTGACTGCGACCTCATCGGTCTTTCCTATTATCCGCGCTGGCATGGAACGCTGGCCGATCTGGAAAGCAATATGGATGCTTTGATCGTCCGTTACAACAAACCAGTGAATGTTGTCGAATATTCGCACCGTAAATATGAGGTAAATGCAGCCGCGTTCGGTCTGCCGGATGGCAAAGCTACCGGAAGCTTTATCTGGGAACCGCTCAACACCTGGGAAAAGGTATTTGATTTTGATGGAAAAGCCAATGAACACTTGCCTGAATATGATGTGATAGGAAATAGGTTTCTGAAGACGATGAAATGATTCCCCCATAGTATTAGTACAGATCTTTTAGCATGGTTATTGATACTATTTAATACTAGCTTGAAAAAATGTAAAAAATGCCTTAATTTTGGAAATGGTTAATAACCACAAAAGCTGCACAGTTCCGCCCATATTGGAGGCTATGTGTAGGTTTTGCGAACATATAAACAGGTTAGCGGTAAGGACAAACAGTTATAACATGAAAATATTATGAAAGCAAAAATATATGTATTTTTCCTAATATTAGCAATGTTTAATTTGAATGACTTATTCTCTCAAGTTATTTTAACTTCAGAGAACAATAATCATCAATTAAATGATCAATATTTATCAACAATAGTTATGGATTCAATTTCACCTGGTGATAATGGTGCAAACATATTGTGGGACTTTTCATTAATCAATTCAGGAGGAATTACAAGAACCTACAACGTTATTCCACCTTCAGAAGCTGCATACTCATTTGCTTTCCCAACTGCAAACTATGTAATACAATTTTTAGAAAACGATACTTATTATAACAAATTTTATCGTGTGGATAGTTTGAAAAAGGAATATTTGGGTAATTCAACATCAGGAATTAATTCGGATTTTACTGGGCTAACTAATACTGAAGATATGATTGTGTATCCAATGTATTATACTTCAACATTTTCGGATAATTTTTATTGGGTAGATAATATAGGAAATAACATATTGTTTTATTTTAATGGCGTGAAGTATGTTGCTGCTGATTCGTTTGGCACTATCATACTACCAACTGGCGTTTTTACGGATGTTCTAAGGATCGTTGATTCAACAATAATACGTGTTACTTCAAGTATTGGACCTCCTAATGAAGGCTGGATTACAAAGCTAAAATATTCATGGTATTCTGAGTCTAAGAAACATCCGATATTTAGTATATTTCATGAAGAGAACATATTTTATGATGACACGTTATATTTTAATAATTATGAAATATTTGATTATGTAACGAATGATATTAATGAAACTTGTAAAAACGATGATATATTAATTTACCCAAACCCTTCAAAAGGTCAAGTTACAATTGAAATCAAAAATTATAATTTAGATAATTATTCTCTTATTATAA
>CAZVKW010000060.1:12914-19343 GCA_964627945.1 uncultured Lentimicrobiaceae bacterium | reverse complement strand
ACCATCGGCTGGGCATGATATTGCTTATTATCTGAAGCGGTAGTGGCATATTTTCGATAGGGAAAATGAATCCTGACAACAAAATCGTGGGAAGCATCAATGCAAACATGGAAAGCAACATTGCCTGTTGCTGATTTTTACTAACTGTGGAAATAAAAATTCCCATCGACAATGCCATGATAATGAATAACATTGCTTGTAAAAGAAGTAATACAATACTTCCGTTAACCGGCATTCCGAAAACTGAAAAAGCCAGAACAAGAATCACAATAGCATTGATGAAAGAAAGCAAAACATAAGGAATCACTTTACCAACTATGATTTGAATTGGTTTGAGCGGACTTACAAGCAATACTTCCATCGTTCCGAGTTCTTTCTCACGTGCAATGGAAATGGAAGTCATCATGGCCGAAACGAGCATCAGCAAAATGGTAATTGTGCCCGGCACGAACATGAAAACACCTTTCAGTTCAGGATTATACATCATGGTCGATTCGGCGGTAATCTGAAGCGGCATTTTCTTGTCCTCCAACATTTGTCGGGAGAAATCACGAACGATACCAGAAGTATAATTATACAACAAATTGGCGGTGTTCGGATCAGATGCATCGGTAATAATCTGCAGATTTGCTGTGCCATCGCGTTCAAGTTTCTTTGCAAATCCAGGCTCAAAAACGACTACTTCCTTGATTGTTCCTTTCCTGAAGGCTGATTCGATCTCATCCGGACTTTGAAGAACGGCTTTCAGATCGAAATATCCCGACGACAGGATTTTGTCGGTGATCCTGAGACTGATCTCATCGTTCGACTGATCCAGAATGGCGATTCCGGCATTATTGATCTCATTGGTAATGGCAAATCCAAACAGCAAAACCTGAACCACCGGCATTCCGAACAAGATAAGCATCGTACGGATGTCGCGGAAAATATGCAGAAATTCTTTGATGATAAATCCTTTCATATCAGATAATTTAGGCTCTTGCAAGTCGGATAAAGACATCATTCATACTCATCACTCCATATTTTGCTTTCAGACCGGCAGGAGTATCCAGAGCTTCAATGCGGCCATCGACCATAATCGAAACACGATTACAATATTCTGCTTCATCCATATAATGCGTTGTAACAAAAACTGTAATCCCCTCATTGGCAGCCTCATAGATCATATCCCAGAACTGACGACGTGTAATTGGATCAACACCTCCAGTGGGCTCATCCAGAAAAACAATTTTAGGGTGATGCATGATCGCGACCGAAAAAGCCAGTTTTTGCTTCCATCCCAACGGAATTTCGCGCAAAACCTTGTCGGCAGCATCTGTAAGTTCCAGTTTTTCAAGAAAATAAGTGGTTCTTTCTTTGATCTGTTTTCTGCTAAGTCCGTAAATACCTCCATAAAACTGAAAATTCTCTTTTACCGACAAGTCTTCGTACAGAGAGAATTTCTGACTCATATAGCCGATATTTTTCTTGATGAGATTTGTTTGGTGGTAAACATCAAATCCGGCAACTTTTATCTCGCCTGAAGTTGGTGCCTGAAGGCCGCATAATATCTTGATAGCCGTGGTTTTACCGGCTCCATTGGCTCCCAGAAACCCAAAGATTTCCCCTTTCTGCACCTCGAAAGTCAGGTTGTCGTTTGCTACAAAATTCCCGAATTTCTTGACCAGATTTTTAACCTCTATAACTGCGTTGCCTGTCATACGGTGGCAAATTTTGGGTCTTCATGACCCATCAGAAACATAAAACTGTCTTCGATAGTGGGCTGAATCTGACTAACCGAGACTTCCTGGTGACCTGAATTATTCAAAAAACTGATTATCGAATCATTATTCAATTGTTCCTGTTTCCCCAAATAATGAACAACATCGCCAAAACGGTAAACGGATTCTGTATCCGGCATATTTTTCAAAATATCAGGAAGCTCAAACATTCGGTTTGATTTTACTGCGAATATTTTCATAGGGAATTCACCAATGATGGCCTGGGGTGTATTGATGGTCATCAATCTCCCTTTTTGCATCAGAGCCACCCGATCACAAAGAGCCGCTTCATCCATATATGGGGTCGAAACAAGAATGGTAATTCCCTGAGAACGAAGCTTTTTGAGCATCTCCCAGAACTCCATACGCGAAACAGCATCCACGCCTGTTGTGGGTTCATCCAGAAAAAGAACCTTTGGTTTATGAATCAAAGCACAGGATAGCGCCAGTTTTTGCTTCATTCCACCCGAAAGCTGTCCGGCTTTGCGGTGTTTAAAAGGCTCTATATGACTGTAAATATCAGAAATGAGATGATAATTCTCGGCAATCGTGGTTTTGTGGCTTCCGGCGAAGAACTTCAGATTTTCTTCAACGGTCAGATCCTGGTAAAGAGAGAATTTACCAGGCATATAGCCAACGATGTTACGAATTGATTTGTAATCGTTAACGGTATCGAAACCTTCAACCGTTGCTGTTCCGCTATCGGGAATAAGCAAGGTAGTCAGTATTCTGAATAGCGTGGTTTTACCGGCCCCGTCAGGACCGATAAAACCGAACAGTTCTCCTTTGCCAATACTCACATCGATTTCTGTGAGGGCTTTAACATTTTTGTATGTTTTTGTAACTTCTTGTAGGACAACTGCTTGCTGATTCATTAGATTTATTTATTTATTACACGAGTCCAATAGGTGGTCTTGCCAACAAGGCTCACCCCAATGTACCCTCTGATTTTCAATGTATTCATATCGGCAAGATCTTCAAACTCCATATAGCAGCTGTATGTCTTACCAGTTTTCGGATCATATATTTCTCCGTCGGTCCATTCATCCTCATCGAAAACAAAATCGGTGAGCAATACCAAACCCATTTTTGGACGGCTCTGGAGAGTTGGTTCAGGATTCAGAACGTCGGTTTTTGGTTTACCAGTTGCAGGATCGATGGGCTCTTTCATCCAGACAATCTTACCATAATACTTATTTCCCTGTTGATAGATTTCGACATGTGCGTCTTTGTCTGCATTGAGCCAAACACCTAAAATATCGCCCGTTTTCTGAGCCTGAACACGGGTTCCTGAGAGGAGGAACAACATAAAAATTGCACTGATGATTCCGATTTTTTTCATAAAATTGAACATTTGGTTTGTAAAATATTGGATTAAAACGAACCAATATTACAACAAAGCTTTTAAATCAGAAAGAATTCTGTGATCAGTGTCTGAATCTGATTTCTCCAGGCATCCCGATTTTGAGTCTTCCATCGTTGGCAACGCGAACTTTAACTGCATAAACAAGGTCAACTCGCTCTTCGCGCGTCTGAATCGTTTTGGGCGTAAATTCGGCTGTTGCAGAAACCCAACTGATTTTACCATTCAGGTTTTCAGTCTTTTCTTTTGTCTTGTCGATCAAAACGATAACCTCATCTCCGATTGCAAATTGTGAAAGCTGACTTCCACTTATATACACCCTCAGTTCAAGTGTGCTCAGATCAGCAATTTTATAAAGTGATTTCCCGAAAGCAACTACTTCTCCCGCTTCAGCATATTTATTCAAAACAACTCCCTTTAGTGGATTGATTACCATGGCTTTACGAATAGATTCATTTACCTGTGCAACCTGACTGTCCAGTGCTACTGCTTCGCTGTGAATGCTTTCTGCCTGTGACTGTGTTGCTGTCATCTGTCTTTCGATGAGTTTAACAGCTCCGTCGATATCATCTTTCTGTTTTTGGGTAGCTGCCCCATCCGCAAATAATTTATAAATCCTTTGTTGGTCAATACGGCTGTTTTGCAGCTGTTGCTTATTCACTTCCAGTTGAGCATTCACTGCGCTCAGGCGACTTAATATTGCACTTTTCTGACTCAACATCTGTGCTTTTTTCAATGAAAGGTCGATGGTATCTACCATTCCAACCGCCTGATTGGCTTCTAGTAAATCCCCTTCTTCCAGATTTAATTGCACCAACTGCCCGGAAGCAAGGCTCGAAACGATGGTTTCAGTGGCTTCAAAATTCCCGAATGCATCTGATGTTTCAGCATTCCGATTGCAGGAAACCAAAGCAATCAGGAGTAAAAATGGGAGAACTAATAGACTTTTCGGCTTATTCATAGCTGTTAAAATTTCCGGTTAAGAACATATAATCAAAGTTTGCATTGATGAGTTTAATGCGGTTGGTTTGTAGATTTACCTGGCTTTTGGTCAGTTTTTCAAGTTCCTGAACATAGATTGCAGTTGTGATTACACCATTGATCATGCGTTTGGATGCAGCATTTACGACGGTTTCCTGCAGTTGAATGATTTCTTCATCTGTTTTAATCAGCTCATTCAGTTTACTGATTTCCTCCAGCTGGGCTGCGTAATTTGCTTTCAGATTAAGCTCGAAATTCGCTTTTTCAGTTTCGAGAATCTGTTGTTGCAGACCAAGAATTTGCTTATCACGACGGGTGATATTCCAGTCCCAGAACTTATAACTGAATCGGATACCGGCAGTATAGTATCCTGAAAAATCATCATCGAGCATATTCAATCCCGGGCGACCATATCCGAATTGTCCGAATGCCGAAACAATCGGGCGTTTTTTCACGCTCAGAAGCGATTGCATTTTACCCAATTTTTCCTGTTGCAAACCGAGTTGAACAAATTCGGGGCGTAAATTCAGAAAACTCAATTCTTCAGGCTTCAGTTCAGGAACAATCAGACTGTCAGCAGCTTGGAGCTGAATACCAGTGTAGGTTGACAAAAGCCGTAAAGTAGCATTCCGTCCACTTTTGATTTCGGTAATTTTCTGTCCTACAGAAATATACTCGGCTTTAAGTGCATTCACATCCGCTTGCAGAATTGTTCCTTCGTTTAAAGCAGATTGCATTTCACGGATACTGGCTTCCAGTGCTTTTGCCCCTGAATACAATACCTTTTCGCTTTGCTCGAAAAGCAAGGCTCTGAAATACAATTTGGCTATTGTTTCGCGCAAGTGATATTCCTGCTGTAAAACACTGTTAATCTGAGTTTTATATGAAGCTTCCTCAACAGCTCTTTGATTTTTCAGATTACCACCATCATAAATCATCTGGCTGATATCGAGATTAAGTTTATACCAGTCCTGTGCCATTTCAGGGGCAGAAAATCCGGGAATCGGAATACTCAGTTTGGTGACATCCGACTGATAGGTAGCCTGCCCGCTAAGTTGGACCGAAGGCAAAAAGCTGCTCTCCAGATTCTGTTGGGTAATACCTGTCTGCTCATCATAAATCAGTTTTTGTCCACTCAGAGGATAATGCATCAAAGCACTGTCAGTAAGTTGCTTTAACGAATACAAATGCTTGTATTCCTGTGCATTGACCCATCCTGTCAGAAACAAAAAAAGTAATAAAGTCTTGAATATTTTCATATTATTCTGTCATTTTATAGCCAATGGCTCTTGTCACAAATGCGATAATCATATCTTTTCTTTCTTCAAAAAATGGTTCGTAGCGATCGGCATCATTATTGAAAACTATCACTTTAATAAAGGGTCTGGCAACAACAGGAAACACTATCATCGACATGATATTAATCATCAGATGCTCAGCAGGGATCGGTATCATCCGACCAGCTTCAACATCACGATCGATTAGTTTCTGGAGCTGGACAACTGGAAGTCCTTTCCCCTTAACAATGGAGGCAATACGTGAAGGATCGCGATTTATTTCATGCAGCACAAAAAGTGGAAGAAAAGGAAAATATCTTAATAAGGTTATGTAGTTATTGATAAACTCACGGATAAAAACTGCTATATTTTCCGATTTCCCAATGGATTCATAAACCTGTGGCAGAATACGTTGCATCGCTTCAGCAAAAATCCTTTCGAAAAGTTTTTCCTTGCTCCTGAAATAATAATGCAGCAAAGCTTTGTTGATCCCGGCTTCATCGGCAATCTCCTGCATACGACTTCCATCCAGCCCTTTGCTGATAAACACTTTTCGTGCTGCTTCCAGAATTTGTTCTTCAGTTGTCATCTTGATCAAATAGTTTAACCATTTAGTTAAACCACTTGGCAAAAATACTATCATTTCTGAACTTGTCAAGCATTTTCTTAAATTTGCTCAAAAAAAATATATGAGCAAGCTGAGGAATATATCGATTCTAATTGTATTAAGCTTATTGTCAATTATTTATGCCTGTAATTCAAATCCGAAAAGTAAACTGATCGGAACATGGAAGGCCGAAAAAGTTGACATAAATTTTAACGAACAGATTGCAAGTCCTGAATTAATCCGTCAGGTTGGACTCGAAAACAAAGAAGTTTTTTTCAAAATTCAGAACGATTCGATGATGTTATTATACATCTCGGCGAGCAGCGATCCTCAGAATTTGTTCTGGTTCCTCGACGAAAAAGGAGAAGCCGTTCATTACGCCTATAAAAAAGATGACCTTAATCCGATTGAACTCGGTAAAATGATGGATGGCAAGATCGT
>CAZVKW010000060.1:6436-12814 GCA_964627945.1 uncultured Lentimicrobiaceae bacterium | reverse complement strand
AAAACAGTGGCTGCAGTAATAACAGGTTCGGGAGCCATGCTTGCTGAATCGATCCATTCTTTTGCTGATTGTGGAAATCAGGGATTGCTATTTGTCGGACTCCGATCAGCAAAAAGAAAACCGGATGCCGAACATCCACTGGGATATGGGATGTCCATCTTTTTCTGGTCGTTTATGGTTGCCTTGATTTTGTTCAGTATGGGCGGACTCTTTTCAATTTATGAAGGCATTCACAAGCTTGGATCGCACGAAGGATTAACCAGCCCTTATGTTGCAATCGTGGTTTTGTCGGTTAGCATGGTGCTCGAAGGAGCTTCGCTTGCAGGATGCATCACACAGATCAACAAAGTCAGGGGTGATGGTGAAAGTCTGTGGAAATGGTTTGTCAACAGCCGCCAAAGTGAATTGGTCGTGGTGATGGGTGAAGATATTGCTGCACTTCTCGGATTGGCATTTGCATTGATTTCTGTAATTCTGGCAGTCATTACCGGGAATCCGATTTACGATGCAATCGGTAGTATTGGAATTGGAGTGCTGCTGATAGTTGTTTCACTATTTCTGGCAGTTAAAATTAAAGGTCTGTTGATCGGACAAAGTGTTGATCAAAAGGTTTATGATGAGATTGTTACCTTCTTTGAGTCTCAAGACGAAATTGAATCTGTTCTGAACCTGATCACCCTCCAACTGGGGGCTCAGATCATGGTATCTGTGAAGGCAAAAATGGCAAAAGTGGATACCGTTGATGCCTTAATTGAAAATATCAATGGCTGTGAAGCTAGGCTTCGAAAACTAAATCCTTCGATACAGTGGATTTTCTTTGAGCCTGATGTGAAGGTCTGATTTACAAGTTTTTACAATCGATTAATTGAATTTTATAGCCATATTTCATATGAAAGTGGCATTAAACAGACGGTAAAGATGAATCAGGATTTGATTCGGACCGGAATGTACTGATAAGGAAATTCTTATATCTAACTTGCTGAAGCAATCTTCAGTTTCTGACCAATCTTCAGTTTCGAGTTTCTGGTTAGATTGTTCAGTTTTTTGATCTGATCAACTGTAACACCATCATATTCGCGAGCAATATCCCAAAGGGTATCACCTGCCTTAACTGTATGAACGATGTATTTCCCGTTGACTTCACCTTTTTGCGAGGCAACTGAACTAGGCGGATAAACCTTAAGTTTCTGTCCAACCTGTAACTTTGTACTTTTCAAGCCATTCCATTCCTGAAGGTCAGTCACATTGCATTTGTATTTGCTGGCAATAATACCCAAGGTCTCCCCTGATTGCACAATATGTTGTGAAGACGCGGTAGATCTTTTCACCGGATTATTGGTAATCTGAGCCATTGGAGCACCGGAATTATAAAGAGTGAGCTTCTGTCCGATCCGAAGATTTGTGCTGTTCAGGTTGTTCCATTGCTTTAACTGATTGACACTCACACTGTATTTTTTTGCTATCGCGCCCAAATTCTCACCTTTCCGAACGGTATGAACTGACTGATCGCTTACTTTTTCAACTTCTTCGAGCAGTTTGTATTTCTCGATACCCTGTTTTGTTTTATAAGCATATACATCTGATTCATTATTGATGAATGTGCCAATATAATTTGTCGGAATCCGAAGCATATAAGGTTTCTCGCAGGTGGCAGGGATAATGTTACGCTTGTATTGTGGATTGAAAAACTTCAGATCACGCATTGGAATTCCCAGCATTTCGTTGAGTTGCTCAAATGATAAAACTTCTGTAACCGACACTGTATCAGTACCATGAGCAATAATACCCGGATGAATTGGATAAATATTGTGTTCTGAAGCATAACTCATTACATAGTTCACCGCGATGAAAGCAGGAACATAACCTCTGGTTTCTTTAGGTAGGAAAGGCCAGATTGCCCAATAATCTTTTATCCCTCCTGCACGTCTGATTGCACGATTCACCGTTCCCGCCCCGGAGTTATATGCGGCAAGTACCAGGTACCAGTCCTGATACATCCCATAAAGATCGAGCATATGTTTACAGGCGGCTTCAGTCGCTTTATACGGATCGAAGCGATCATCGATCAATGAAGTCACTTTCAGATCATATGCTTTCCCGGTTCCATACATAAACTGCCACATACCTTTCGCCCCTGCCGGAGAACCCGCAGTGGGATTCAGCGCTGATTCAACAATGGCCAGATATTTCATTTCGAGAGGAATATTGTATTTGTCGAGTTTTTCTTCGATCATCGGGAAATAAACATACGATAGTCCAAGCGCGCGTCCGGTGAGACCGCGTTTACGCATGGCATATAATTCGATAAAAGCTTTAACGTGTTTATTATAAATCAGGTCGAGCGGACTTTCGCGATCCAGTTCTGCCAGTCTCTGAACATAAATACTATCGGGATAAGTTGGCACTTCCATTGGTGCAAATCCATATTTATTCAGATTCATGGAGTCATACCAGAGCAGACTATCACTGAAATACTGAATGCGCAACAGAGAGTCGAGCATTTTAACTATCGGAGAATCTTCAATATAGGCAAGTCCATTATTCTGTGCCTCAAGCACATCCACAGATTCCTGTATAGTGTCATTCTGCAGCATCTGTAATGTATCGCCCAGATTTTCTTCCTTTTCGGATTGTGCGTTCATCACGAGCGAAAAAGAAAGAAGCGCCATTAACAGCCAGTGTTGCATTTTTATCATGTGCAAAACCTATTTAACGTAATAATTTCAAACAAAAAACTTATTTACTCCGGTAACCGACCCCTCTGCCGGATATACACAACAAATTCCGGCTCTCCGTTTACGGATTGCTTTGACACAGAATTGTCGCAATACATAACATCAAAAAACCGGAATTATTACCCACATCCAAATTTTATGAAAGGGGTTTATGATGAAGCTATTTTCCTTCCGATTTGTTTTCCGGTTTTTTTTCTTCTGTTTCACCACTCATCCCGGTTTTAAATTCCCTGATTCCCTGTCCAACACCTTTCATCAGTTCCGGAATTTTCTTACCGCCAAAGAGTAGCAGTACAACTGCAATGATTATTATCCATTCAGTTCCACCAATTACACCTAACAAAACTGTTCCAATCATTTTTGTAAAATTTATGTTGGCAAATATAGTATTTAAATATTGGCTTACGGGCAAGTTCTGTAACTTTGGGGATATTTTTTATCCTATTGTTTATGACAATCAAAAAATCTACTCCCGTTCAAATTCTCAAAGTTTTTGTGTGCGCCATGTTCTTGTTAGCAGGACCTCTCCACGCTCAACAACAAACTGCGAACAAGCCCGACTGGCGACAACTGCATTACCTCTCAGAGGAAGAAATGCTGATGCCAAAGCATCGCAATCCTGATTTTACCGAAACCGATCCCCCTGTTGGACCTGTTCGTATGGTTGGTGAATTCGAACATATGCAGGCTGTTCTGATCCGATATCCTTTCGGAATCCCATATACAGTTATATCAGAAATGGCTGATGATCTTCCTGTTATCACCCTTGTTTCGAGTAACAGCCAGGCAAATCAGGTATTGGCACTCTATGAACAAAACAACGTAAACACAGACAACTGCAGTTTCCTGATCGCAGCGACTGATTCTTACTGGACACGTGATTACGGCCCCTGGTTCGTTTTCGATGGCGACAATCAACCCGGAATAGTTGATTTTCCTTATGACAGACCACGTCCAAACGATGACAATGTACCTGTGAAAGTGGCACAAAGTCTTGGAATCTCTTTGTATGGAATGAATCTGACACACACGGGTGGTAATATGATGGCCGACGGATTGGGAACCGCCGCATCCACTGACTTAGTTCTTGAAGAAAACACAGACATGACCGAACAGGAAGTCCGCGACAAAATGCAGTCCTATCTAGGAATTTCACAATACGATATCACACTCGATCCACTGGGCGATTACATCAAACATATTGATTGCTGGGGAAAATATCTGGCTCCTGATAAAATTCTGATAGGCCGAGTTCCACTGACTGACGATAGATATGCTGATTATGAAGCTGTTGCAAACTATTTTGAAACCACTCCCTCTCCATACGGCTATCCTTATAAAGTTTATCGGGTTTTCTCTCCCGGTACTGCCCCAAACACCCCTTATACAAACTCTATCATACTGAATAACAAGGTTTTATTACCAACAACCGGAAGTCAGTGGGATGATGAAGCAATTGCAGTTTATCATGATGCCATGCCGGGCTATGAAATCGTCGGAATGGAATGGGATAGCTGGTTCAACACCGATGCGCTGCATTGTCGCGCCATCGGTATTGCCGATCTTGATATGCTTTTTGTAGACCATCGTCCGCATTACGGGACCTTGGACTGGCAGGATTCAGTCAGTGTTAGCGTGAAAATTGTTCCTTATTCAGGCGAAGAACTGGTTTCTGATTCACTTATGATAAATTATCAGGTGAATCACGAACCTTACCATCAGGCAAAACTATTTCATACGGAAGGATCTAATTATCAGGGATTTATTAAAAATTATGAAGGAAACGATACGCTTCGTTATTTCATCTCGGCAGTGGATGCAGCCGGAAACCGCTCAAAACTGCCATATATGGGAAATTTGGATCCATTCAACTTTGTAATGGGTGAATTTGTCCAAAATGATCTAACCATTACACCTGATTCTTTGATTTTTGAATACGAAATCACAAAACAATTTTCTATCCGGAACTTAACAGAAAACGCTGCACAAATAACTAATATCAGTAATTTCAGCTGGTATGCCTGGCTCCCAACATTACCTGTACTGCCTTATACGATTGAATCGGGCGACTCTCTTGTTGTGGATGTTGATGTGAATATCATAACCAAACAAAATCCTGATTTTTTATGGGTATATGATTCAGTTCAGATCGTTTCAAATCTCGGAACTGACTATGTTTATCTGAAAATTAATTATGATCTGGTTGACAAGGTTGAAGAAAATGGAAATGGCTTTGTGAAAGTAAGCCCAAACCCATTCACCGATCAGATTCAAATGGTTCTTCCTAGCGGAACTTCGGGCGAAGTGTTTTTTGAACTCATTGATCCTTCAGGAAGAAAGATTGAAAGCAGAACCTTCAATATTTTAACTGATACTAAATCAATTATTTATAAGCCAATAAACGAGCTTTCGAGCGGATTTTATACCTATCGGATAAGCTTGGCTGATAAGGTTTTTCAGGGAAAATTACTGAAACAATAGTAGTTTTTTTAAAAACAAAAAAGCCGGATGATCAAATGATCATCCGGCTTTTTTCATACCAGAATCTGAGATAGGTATATCGCCAGGCCTATTGATAACAGGATTATCCATGTTACAATATTGCTGGGCATGCCGTCCTTTTCGGGATCGTAATCAAATTCTTTCATCTCTAAAATTATTTTGGAAGTTTATCAACCCGCATACCATCCTTAAACACGACGATAAATGCATCATAAACTTTGTTTACCGATCTGATATCATTTCGTTTTTCAGCAGCCTGCTCATAAGTTGTATATGATCCAACAGTATATATAAAGTAGTGGTTATGTTTTGATTCATTGATCTCGCTTTCAGGTATATTGTATTTTTGACTCAGTTCACTGATCGATACCTTGCCTTCGTATCTGGCCCTGATCTGAATCCTATATTCAATTCCAATCAGGTTGGTTTCTTTCTCCACAGTTTTCTTGACTGTTGTTTCTACAGGAATGATCGTTTCAACTACTTCACGATGAACATCAACACTATCAACAGCAAGAATATCAATTACCTGATTAAAGGAGGCGGTTGGTCTGACAGGTTCTGTTTGCTTTTCAACAATTACAAATGGTTCACTTTCAGGAACTTTACTTACGCGCTTGCGACCAAAAGTATAGGAAATACCCACAGAACTGTAGTTATAAGCATCTAATTTACGGCCTCCCTCGGTTAAATCAAGCAGATCAGAATTCAACATCCGGTTAACAGATTCGAGCCTGAGTGACCAATGATCATCCAATCGGAAATCGGCACCCAGACCGGCCATCACCAAAGCATCAAGCAGTCGTCCGCCCAGCCCCAGGCCTGTTCCGAAACCACTTCGTCGAACCGTGTTTCCAGTACTGATTTCAGAAAGTGTTGTGCTGTAATTGGCTAATCCTGCACCCAGTATGAGGTTAAGTGTAAAAGCGCGGTCACTCCTGTTGCGGCCAAACAAATTATTCAAATCAATTGATGTACTGAGTGTTCCTTCAATATTTTCCGCTTTAAATTTTCGATCCAGCGCTGGTGCAGTTCCTGCAAAAACTCCATAAAAACCTTGGCCTCTCAAACTGAAAACAGGTGATAATTGCCTTTCAAGCATCAGGCTTCCACCATAACGCCAGTCATTGATATTGCGAAA
>CAZVKW010000060.1:0-6336 GCA_964627945.1 uncultured Lentimicrobiaceae bacterium | reverse complement strand
CTGATTTTGCTTTTGGCTTTGTTTGTGAAACCTGAGCCTTCGGCTTAAATATCTGTGCATTCCCGTCCTGAAAAGTCAGAAATACGAATAGACAAATAAGAATTATTCTGCTTAAGTAATCACGATGCCAAGCGGTATCCATAACAGGATTGATTAGTGAGAACAAAAATAATCAATTTTCCACGAATATCATAACACAGGGTGCAATTATGACAATTTCAGAAATTGACGCTGCGGACACCGAAAAAACCAAAGAAAAAACAAGAAGATAACTACAACACAATCTTCAGATGCAGTTCATCAAGCTGTTCGTTCGCAATGGTAGAAGGAGAATCAATCATCACATCGCGTCCTGAATTGTTTTTTGGGAAAGCAATAAAATCGCGAATTGAATCATGACCGGCAAAAAGAGCGGTCAGACGGTCAAATCCTAATGCAAGACCACCGTGAGGCGGAGCACCATATTCAAAAGCGTTGAGTAGAAATCCGAACTGGTTCTGGGCTTCTTCATCACTGAAACCAAGCAGGGTAAACATCTGTTTCTGAAGTCCACGATCATGGATACGGATCGATCCTCCACCGACTTCCACCCCATTGATAACCATATCATAGGCATTGGCACGTACTTTTCCTGGTTCAGATGCAAGCAAGTGAATATCTTCAGGCTTGGGTGAAGTAAACGGATGGTGCATAGCATAAAAACGACGTGATTCCTCGTTCCATTCAAGCAGTGGAAAATCGGTTACCCAAAGTGGTTTAAACACTTGCGGATCACGCAAACCAAGCTGATTGCCCATTTCAAGACGAAGTTCGTTCAGCTGTTTACGGGTCGATTCTGTCTTTCCTGATAAAATCAGCATAAGATCTCCGGGTTTGGCGTCAAATCTTTGCGCCCATACTGATAATTCTTCAGGTGTAAAATATTTATCAATGGATGATTTTATGGTTCCGTCGGTATTGAATTTGATATACACCAATCCTTTGGCGCCAATCTGAGGTTTTTTGACAAAATCGGTTAGCGCATCCAGTTGTTTGCGGCTGTATTCGCTGCAGCCTTTTGCATTAAAACCAACAATCAGTTCGGCCTCATCGAAAATACTGAATTCATGATTCTTGGCAAGGTCATTCAACTCAACAAACGACATTCCAAAACGTAAATCCGGTTTGTCCGAACCATAATTTTTCATTGCTGTTTCATAATTCATGCGTTCAAAAGGAGCCACATCAAGGCCTTTCACTTCTTTGAAAAGGTGACGGGCAAGTCCTTCGAATGTGTTCAAAACATCTTCCTGTGTAACAAATGCCATTTCGCAGTCGATCTGTGTAAACTCAGGCTGACGGTCAGCACGAAGGTCCTCATCCCGGAAACAGCGAACAATCTGGAAATAGCGGTCATATCCGGCAACCATCAGGATCTGCTTGAAAGTCTGAGGTGACTGAGGCAGTGCATAAAATTCCCCAGGATTCATGCGTGAAGGCACCACGAAATCGCGGGCTCCTTCAGGTGTTGACTTGATTAAATAAGGTGTTTCTATTTCGAAAAAACCTTTGCTGTCGAGGTAGCTACGGGTAGCGATGGCCATCCGGTGACGAAGTGCAAGGTTTTGCTTAAGCGGATTGCGTCGCAAATCGAGGTAACGGTATTTCATACGCAACTCATCCCCTCCATCGGATTTATCCTCAATCGTGAAAGGAGGAACCTTCGATGCATTCAATAACTCGAGGCTGGTAAGCTTAATTTCAATTTCTCCTGTTGGGATATTTGGATTTTTAGATTCTCGCTCAGCAACAATCCCTTGCACCCTGATGACATACTCCCGTCCAAGTTCGCGGGCCAGAACCAATAATTCGGAATTGCTTTCGCCTTCCTGAAGAAAAAGTTGTGTGATTCCGTAGCGGTCGCGCAAATCGATCCAAAGCAAATTGCCTTTGTCGCGTGTACGCTGCACCCAGCCGCTTAAAGTTACTGTTTTGCCTGCATCAGCAAGGCGAAGTTCTCCGCAAGTATGTGTTCTGAAAGTCATTTTAAAAGGGTTTATCAGGCTGCAAAATTAGAAAAATGTTGACTTAAAAGGCATTATCGGTTTCATGAAGTGCTGTATGATCATATCAACCGATTGCAACAAACGGATTATCAACCTTTTCCGTACCTATTGTGGTTTCAGGTCCGTGTCCTGGAAACACTACTGTGGCATCAGGTAAGGTAAAAAGTTTTGTCCAGATGCTTTTCTTCAACAAATCATAATCCCCACCCGGAAGATCGGTACGGCCGATACTCTGGTTAAATAATACATCTCCCGTAATAACAAATTCAGCTTCAGCATTATAGAAACAAACACTTCCCTCGGCATGACCAGGTGTATGCAAAACAGTTAATTGGCTGTTGCCAAATTTAATCACCTCATTATCTGAGAGTAATTGTTTGGGAAATATCACCTCAGGCAGACGGAATCCAAAAAAATTTGCTGACGATTGGGCATCAGTCAGATACATTTCACCATCCGGATGCGCTGAAAGATCAAGATTGAATCTATTGGATATGAATGAATTACCCAGGATATGATCAATATGCGCATGCGTATTAAGCAACATGACCGGCTTTAATTTATTGTTTTCAATAAATCGTGCCAGAACATCATCCTCCTGCGCTGTTGAACAGGCAGCATCGATAATGACACATTCATGGGTTTCATCAAACAATATATAGGTGTTGACCTGGAAGGCATTGAAAACGATTTTTTTTAACTGGATCATAATTTCTGGTTTCGGTTTGTGTCAGTTGACCGCCAAAATTAGCAATTCTGTCGGAAAACGACACGGCAAAAAGTATTACTTTAGCCCCGGCATAGCCGGATCAGCGATGAAAAATACCCTGTTACAAAACGATAAAAACCTAGTAATGACAGCCATTTTGGCATTCTTACTGGCTTTTATGCTATCGCTTTCAGGTTATTCACAATTTTATAACGGTTCAAATTTAAGTTTTGGAAAAAATCGGGTTCAATGGGATAATACCATCTGGACATATTACCGCTACAATGATTTCGACACCTATTTTTATCTGAATGGCAATGAACTCGCCCTTTATACGGCTAAATATGCCCAGGAGCAAATACCTGTACTCGAACGAAAGTTGCAGAGTTCGTTGAGTCAGAAAATTCAGTTCATCATATACAATAATCTGAATGACCTGAAACAGAGTAACATAGGACTAGCATCGGAACAACAATATAATATTGGAGGGATCACTCAGATTATCGGAACCAAAGTGTTTCTTTATTTTGACGGCAATTATCTGCATTTTGAAAAACAGATTCGGGCAGGAATTGGTGAAATGCTGCTCAACCAACTGATGTACGGTTCAAGCGTTGGATCGCAAATCAGAAATACAACGATTTTCACCCTTCCCGACTGGTATAAGAACGGGCTGATAGCCTATATTTCAGAAGAATGGAACACTGACCTCAATGACCAACTACGCGATGGAATAACAAGTCAGCGTTTCAAAAAGCTGAACCGTTTAAAAGGAAACGATGCCATCGTAGCAGGTTATTCGGTATGGAAATTTATAGAAGAAAAATACGGCAAATCTGCCATGTCCGACATCGTTCATATGACCCAGCTGAGCCGAAACGTACAAAAAGGATTTCTGTATGTTACAGGCAAGAAGTTTGATTCCCTGATCAAAGACTGGTTTGCATACAATCAAGCGATATACAATACTGATAATCAGGTTTTACCAAAAAAACCACTTCGACTGAAATACCGGACTTACCGAACATTCGATCGTCCGAATCTGAGTCCCGACGGACGATATCTGAGCTATTCAACCAACGACGAAGGCTTGATGAAACTCTGGCTGATCGATCAAAGCACCGGGAAGAAAAAACGTATGTTCAAAAGTGGATACAGCTCCGATGCCATCACTGATTATAGTTATCCGTTAACTGCATGGCATCCTTCAGGAAAGATTCTTGCGTTTTTGATTGAGGCAAAAGGTAAAATATTTCTTTATTTCTATAATCTTGAAGATCAAAGTATTGAAGAAAGGAATATGTTCGATTTTCAGAAAATCACAAGTATGACTTACTCACCCGATGGAAAATCTATGGCACTGGCTGCTGTTCGTGGCGGAAAACCAGACATTTACATTTTCAGCATCGGAGCAAATGCCCATACACAGATCACGGATGACTATTATACCGATCTCAATCCGGTGTTCTTATCCGGTAACTCTCAGGTCATTTTCAGCAGCAACCGACCAACCGATACCCTGAAAGTGCAGAATGAACGGGAATCTCAGCCACGCTTTTTTGATCTTTTCGCCTGGGACCAAAATACCAGAAACAATCTCTTGAAACGACTTACCCAGACTGAAAACATCAACGAAATCCTTCCCCAACGACACAATTCTAAAGAAATAGATTTTCTGTGCGATCAAACTGGTGCGTATAATATTTACCGGGGTCGTTTCGACAGTATCATCAGCCATGTAGATACAACTATTCATTATCGTTATTTCATGAAGACAGGGCAGGTAACATCCTTCAGTGCCAATGTGACCAATTATACCTCATCAGCTGGTTCTGAATTGTCTTATATCCAAATGAGAAACAAAGGAATGCAGCGATTATTCAATCTTGAACCCAACGAAATAAAATCTGTTGATTTCAATCAGCCCTTTTCTTTAAACGAGATTCCAAAGCAAGTGGAAAGCATACTTCCATCTTCGCAAAAAGAACCTGAAAAGAAAGTACGCAAAAGTTTTTATGCTGTTTTCAGACCCCACACAGGCGCTGATACCAGCAATCGTCCGGTTCTCCCTACCAGACAGGGCGCGTTCATGATACAAGGAGGCTCACGGTTGAATTCAATGCTCTATGAAATCGACGGAAAAAATGCACATGAGACAAACAACCGGAAAACTCCTCAGCGAAGAAACTATTATGTTGAATATTTTTATGACCAGCTGATTTCTCAGGTCGATTTCACCTATACAAATTACAGCTATCAACCATTTACTGGTGGTGGTTCCCCAATTTATCTCAATCCGGGATTCAATGTACTCATGGGCGTGACCCTTACCGATCTGCTTGAAGACTACAGAATTGTGGCTGGTGTAAGGCTCAATCCCGAACTGATAAACAACGAATACGCGATTAGTTTCAGCAATCTGAAACATCGTCTCGACCGGCAGTTAACCCTTCACCGGCAGAGTGTTGAAAATGTCGGCAATTATGAAATCACCCGTACACATTCGCATCAGGCTTATTATATGTTGAGCTGGCCACTGAGTGAAACCTTAAGTATCAGAGGAACTGGTATTTACCGAAACGATATGAAAGTGTATCTCGCTACCGACCCCGTAAATCTGAGTAAAAGCAATGTGATGGAAAACTGGGGTGGTTTGAGAGCCGAGATTGTTTTCGATAACAGCCGTGAACTTGGAACCAATTTATATACAGGTATCCGTTCGAAACTATTCGCTGAATATTATCAGTTAATTCAAAAAGACCAACGGAATTTTGTTGTTCTGGGTGTCGATTGCCGGCATTATCAGCGCATTCACCGAAACTTCATCTGGGCCAACCGCTTTGCTGCAAGTACCTCTTTTGGCTCAAACAAACTCATTTATTATATGGGTGGAGTTGATAACTGGCTGTCACCCGGATTTAACCGTGAAACTCCCATCGATTATACGCAGAATTATGCTTATCAGAGCCTGGCGACAAATATGCGCGGATTCAACCAGAACATCCGTAATGGAAACAGTTTTGCTGTTATCAACACCGAGTTGCGGTTTCCGGTATTCAGTTATCTTTTGCAGAATCCGATCAGTTCAAACTTTATCCGAAATTTCCAATTAACTGCTTTTGGTGATCTGGGAACTGCCTGGACGGGCTGGAGCCCATATGACCCAAGTAACTCGCTGTATACAAAATATATACAAAATGGTCCGTTGAATATTTCCGTTGAAATACAAAAAGATCCCCTGGTTGCAGGGCTGGGTCTCGGAGCCCGTACTACCATTCTCGGCTACTTCGTAAGAGGTGATGTCGCCTGGGGAATTGAAGATGGAAAAATTGGAAAACCAGTATATTACCTTTCTCTTAACCTTGACTTTTAATGAAAAACACCATGAGTTTTACAACTATTCTGATACTCATACTGATCGGCTTAATCGCCGGATCATTTAGCGGCCTTATTGGCATCGGCGGAGCAATATTAATCATCCCTGCACTGATGTATTTCATGCAGATGAACCAAATCTCAGCCCAGGGAACAAGTCTGGCAATCATGTTGCCTCCTATCGGTCTGATGGCAGTATTAAATTAC
>CAZVKW010000059.1:1376-19453 GCA_964627945.1 uncultured Lentimicrobiaceae bacterium | reverse complement strand
AATCATTGGGAGAGAGAATTTACAAAATGACGACTTTAAAGACAGACACTATTTAATATCAGACTGAATTTCTTTGATGATTTAAATCAATAAAATAAATGTGCTTGCTACGTACATAAACATTAGTTATAACAATTCATTATCTGCGATATACATATCTGAAGATCTACGATACATAAAGTATCTGCTTGCAAAACTCAAAAATATTTCATAAAAAGCTTGCATAGGTTTAAAATTATTGACAAACATCTTTCCTAAGTACTCACAAACACCCGAATAAGTATTTTACACTTGTGTTGCCATAATTAAACACGAACTGAATCATATAATTTTCTGATTTATTGACCAATATTGCTTGTTAGAAATCTCATATATACTTTATTTAATGTAACTTATGTTTACGTTTCGTTTTTTTAAACCAAATTCCCAAATACCAATTTAAAACATCTTATGAGAACATGCTTCATTATTGAACAACAATTACTATATATAATACGTATAATAATATATTTATATAAGTATAAATACCAATATTACTCTTGCAAATAGATATACAAAAGACAAAGCATCAGACGGTAAAAAAAACATTACTATTTATTTATATATCTGATATACTAACTTATAAAACTTAACATCATCTTAAATCAAACGACCAATTTCAATTAACACAAAATTATTGCTCAAATAATAAAAATTAATTCTAAGTTTGCTAACTTGTAAAAGAGACGATACATTTTTGACAATTTTAGTTCTTTGCTTCTTTGCTCAAAATCCAATGATAAGTACCTTGAAAAAGAACTAACATATGTGATAACTTGATATTTAGCTATTTTAAACATATTGAGAATCATATTTGCCAGTTATTGATTCATCGAAACTTTCAAAAGCCAAAACACTTAACTCACGATTAACGATCCTAATACTATCAATTAATTATCTTCTCAAACAAGTACTCATGAAAATTCAGACATAAGTTATTGTATATGATGTAAATAGAAAAATTGTTTTTAAAATACATGAACGAACATACAGAATTAAATAACACACGTTTTATGCGAAAGATCATCACCTGTTCAGGTGCTTTATCTATCGCTACTGGCATGATTGTGATTATATTATGGATAAGAGAAATCTATTCTGCTTTTGCAGGTAGCATTAACAAACCGGAGACAGTATCCAGCTATTTTTTTTCACTCTTGTTTGGCTCTATCCTTTTAAGTGGTATATATAACACAAAAAAAAGAATCCTCAAGATTCTCACAACAACAGTTCTCTTCTGTTTTGGTTTATTCTCATTACTGGTATTTATAAGTAATCTATTCAAAACAGAACTGTTTCTCGAAACTTATCTATTTACTGTTATACATAACTTTGGAAATATTCCGCTTCATCATCTTTCTCCGATCAGCGCTTTGTTATGCTTCCTCATCTCAGTGTCCATCCTGATTAAAATGTATGGGGGTGACCGATTGATATCCAACAATCTGATTGCCGGAACAGGTTTTCTTGCATTATTCTCTGGTTTCAGTGTCATAATCGACAACTTTTCAGATACCCCGTTTCATTTTGGAGGGTTCATCGACCCGATCACATTTTTATCTGCATTTGCATTTTTCTTTTTGGGAGTAGGATTGATTAGCATGGGTGGTTTTGAATCATTTTTCCTTCGCCACTATACCGGACCTTCTACTAAATCAATTGTGTTGCGTGCATTGATACCACTGATAATCACAACGATATTGGCTGATGAATTATTTGATTTTATATTTTCAAAATTTATCATCGGCAAGTTTGTCATGCTCCCGGTTGCCTATGCAATCACCTTGTCGCTATTTATTTCATGGATTATTATAAGAATTACGAAAAAAGTATTTGTTCAAGCTGATAATGTGGAAGCTATTTTGCGGGAAAACGAGAAAAAGTACCGCTTTTTGGTTGAAAATTCACAGGCGATTATTTTCACATTTACATCTGATGGTATAATAAGTTTCGCATCATCCGGCTGGACAGAATTACTTGGACATGACACAGAACAGATAATAGGAAAATCATTAACCGATTTCATCCATGATGATGACCTCGAAAGGTGTAAATCAACTTTACTGCAACTCGTCCATGAAAACACTCCGATTGAATTATCATACAGGGTGAGCCATCGCGATGGAAGCGTTCGCTGGCTCATAACGAGTATTGTGCCTATTTTAAATGAAATAGGTAAAATAACTTCTTATCAGGGAATTGCAAAAGATATTACCCAAATCAAGGATACAGATGAGAAATTGAAAGAAAGCGAACAAAGGATGCTAATAGTGATGGAAATCATACAAGAGGGTGTATGGGACTGGCATATACCATCAGGTGTAGTATCACACAGCAAACAATGGTATACGATGCTTGGAGTATTGCCCGGAGAGATTGATAATACTGTAGAAGCATTTGGGGATTTAATTCATCCTGACGAAAAATCAATTGTTTTTCAAAAAATTGAGGAACTTTTAAGTGGTAAAACTGAATCATATTATTCTGAGCATCGGCTGATTGGTAAAAAAGGAACGATCATGGTTCGTGACCGTGGCACAATTGTTGAACGCGATACAGAAGGCAGGCCTGTAAGAGTTATTGGCAGTTTTATTGATATTACTGCGGTCAATCGATTAGAAGTTGAAAAAAACAGACAATCTTTACTGATCAACGCTTTGCTCGATTCAATCCCCGATGTGATTTTCTTTAAAGATATAAATGGTGTTTATCTTGGATGCAACCCGGCATTTTTAGATTTAATTGGCAAATCGAAAGAAGAAATTATCGGTAAAACAGACTACGACATTTTTGAAAAAGAAGTTGCCGACAGTTTCAGATATTACGATATCGAAATGTTAAAAAGTCTTCTGCCAAAGCACAACGAAGAATGGGTCACATATCCTGATGGAAGAAGAATAATGCTCGATACGCTTAAAACTCCCTATTGGGGGAATGATAATCAGCTCATTGGCATACTCGGGATAAGCAGAGACATTACATCACGCAAATTAGCGGAACAAGCCCTGATAAAGAGTGAGACACAGCTCAAAAGTATCTTGAACGATGTTGAAGATGTGGTTTGGTCACTCTCTTGGCCTGAACTGAATGTGCATTATATCAGCCCATCTGTTGAAAAGATGTTTGGTTACAGTGCTCAGGAATTTGCTTTAAATCCGATGTTATGGAAAGAGATTGTGCATCCAGACGATGTACACCTTTCTGATATTGCCTATGAACAATTAATAAAAAATGGATCTGCCCTCAGAGAATGCCGCATCATTAAAACAGACGGTAGTACAGTCTGGATCAGCGATAAGAGTAAAATGTTTTATGATGAGCATAATAAACCTTTCAGGGTTGATGGAATTATACACGATCTGACCCATTACAAACAGACCGAGAATGAGATAAAAAAAATCTCAACCCGTCTTTCAATGGCAACCAGCATTGGCGGCATAGGTGTTTGGGAATACGAAATACCCAAAAACGAGTTGTATTGGGACGATCAGATGTATGTACTTTATGGTATAAATGAATCAGATTTTAGCGGAGCATACGAAGCATGGGTAACAGGACTGCATCCGGAAGATAAAGAAAGGGGCGAAAAGGAGATTCAGATGGCAATCAGGGGCGAAAAGGAATTCGACACTGAGTTCAGAGTTATCTGGCCCAATGGATCAATACACAGTATCAAAGCAATAGCCATCGTTAAACGCGATACAACCGGAAAAGCACTGAGTATGATAGGTACCAACTGGGAAATCACTGAGCAAAAGGAAAATGAAGCCATCCTTTTGAATGCTATCAATACAGCCGAAGCGGCCAATCAGGCAAAAAGTACATTTCTCGCAAATATGTCGCACGAGATAAGAACACCTTTGAATGCCATCATTGGATTTTCAAAATTATTAAGCCGTGAACAATTTATGAACACTTCACAGAAAGAATTTATTTCTTCAATCAATAGTGCAGGTGAACATTTACTCACACTGATAAACGACATCCTTGAATTATCAAAATTAGAAGCAAAACGGGCGGCTTTGAATCCGGTAAACATTGATTTACTTGCCCTTCTGACCGATATTCATTATATTTTCAAGGAGCAGGCCCAGTCAAAACAACTTCGTTTAGAACTAGAAGCTGATGAACATCTACCCCGATTCATCCTTGTTGACGAAGGTAAGCTTCGCCGGATCTTTATTAACCTGATCGGAAATGCCATAAAATACACTGATGAAGGTGGAATCACAGTTCGTGTAAAAGTTGAGAATTCACCCAATGGAAAATGCGTTTTGTTTGCCGAAGTGCAGGATTCAGGTCAGGGGATTTCTGAAAATGAATTTGAAAAACTTTTCAATCTGTTTGAACAAACAAGCAGCGGAATCAAGAAAGGAAGTGGCACTGGTTTAGGACTTGCACTGAGTCGTGAACTGGCTATCCTGATGGGAGGAGATATTTCAGTATCCAGTGAAATTGGTAAAGGATATGTCTTTTCGTTCAGTGTAGAAATAAATACAGGATCTGAACAAAATTTCAAAGAAATTAAATCTCATGTAATTAAGATCAGGAATCCAAAACAGTCCTACCGTATCCTAATAGCAGACGATAAGGAGGATAATCTGAAACTGGTTGTAAATCTGCTTAATATGGTTGGTTTTGAGACAAAAATTGCCTACAACGGACAGGATGCTATTACAAAATTCGAACAATGGAACCCTGATCTTATTCTGATGGATCTGAGAATGCCTGTAATGGATGGATACGAAGCATCAAAGAGGATTAAATCAAGTTCAAAAGGAAAGAATATCCCAATTATTGCCCTTACTGCTAGCTCATTTGATAAAGAAAGAAAATCATTGATCCATACGGATTTTCAGGGTTATATTCGGAAACCATTCAGAGAAAATGACCTGTTTGGCACCATAGGTGAAATTCTCGGTATTGAATATTTATACGAACCGGTGAGCAATACTTCAACCAATTATCAGGATAAGAAGCATTTAATTGAAATGGAAATAGCCAATCAACCAGAAGCACTTTTGGTTCGTCTGTTGGACGCCATTGCTGGTGCAGATATTCATCTAATAATTGAACTCATTCATAGCATTCATCCCGACAATAAGATTCTTACAGATTACCTTTTGCATCTGGCCAACAATTATCAGTACGATGCCCTGCAGAAACTTCTGACAAAAAAAAACTAAACAATCAATGAAAAGCAACAATCATCAAAACAAAAATATTCCCAATATTCTTATTGTTGACGATATTGGAGCCAACCTTAAATTATTGGATGAAATTTTAAAATCTGAGGGATACAAAACACGTCCGGTTCCGAATGGAAGACTTGCTCTGCAAGTCATCGAAAAAGAAAAGCCCGACCTTATCCTGCTCGATATCATGATGCCTGAAATGGATGGTTTTGAAGTATGCCGGCAGTTAAAAGAAAATCCTGATACAAGTGATATCCCCATCATCTTTATCAGTGCATTGGGCGAAACAACCGATATTGTTAAAGCTTTATCGCTGGGTGCTGTTGACTATATTAATAAACCATTTCAGGAAGAAGAAGTGAAGGCCAGGGTGAAAACCCATATCATATTGCGTCGTCAAAGCCAAAAGCTGATTGAGCTGAACGCAGAAAAGGACAAGTTTTTTTCGATCATTGCACATGATATGCGTAGTCCTTTTAGTGCATTTCTGGGATTAACAAACCATCTGGCAGAAGAATTTACAGAGCTAACCATGGATGAAATACATGATATTATTCTGAGCCTCCAAAGTTCATCCCGAAGTTTATACTGTCTCTTGGAAAACCTGCTCGAATGGTCACTCATTAGGCAGGACCTGATCCCAATTAAAAATGAAAAAATTCTATTGCTACCCGTTATATTGGAGTGTCTGGAACTGGCCTATGAAACTGCAAGAAATAAAAACATAAGTCTTGTTCATGATATTCAAGCCAATATTGAGGTTTATGCAAACAGCGATATAATTCATACCATATTCCGGAATTTTATCACGAACGCAATTAAATTTACTCCCAATGGAGGAAAAATCAATATATCTGCCAATTGTTCAACTAATAATATAGTTCAAATTTCCATTCAAGACAATGGAATCGGAATGGAGAAATTTATCCTTGATAATCTTTTCCGACTCGATATAAATACCAACCGGCGTGGAACGAATGGGGAACCAAGTACCGGTCTCGGACTGAATATCTGTAAAGAATTTATTGAAAGACTAGGTGGAAAACTATGGATTAAGAGCGATCCTGAGGGAAAATATGACCAAAGAGGAACAACCATTCACTTCACAGTACCCGGCGGTATCGTACAAGAAAATACAAGCAAGAATGAAATCACACACAAACAGGATACTCCAAAAGATCTAAACTAGCTCAAAATATTAATCGTTGATGATGATGAAGCATCCCTGCTTCTGTTCTCACTGTCGATGAGTTCAATGGCAAGAGAAATAGTAAAAGCAAAAACAGGCAGTGAAGCAATAGAAGCTTGCCGAAATAACCCGGATATCGATCTCGTTATGATGGATGTGAAACTACCATTTTTCAATGGGCTCGAAGCAACAAGCCAGATACGTAAGTTCAATAACAAAATCACTATTATTGCAATGACAGCTTTTGTTTTGCCTTGTGATATGGAAAAAGCCATTGCTGTAGGTTGCAATGATCTTGTAGGCAAAGAGATCAGAATAGCGCTACTAACCGAAAAAATCAGGAGACATTTTATCAAATAAGATGTTTATTTTCATCTAAATGGCAAAACAGAAAGGGACGACCACCCTATCTTCAGAAAAATAGTTTCTAATGTATTATACCCCTTCAGGTCAAAAGTGAATCAGTTGTTCTAAAACATCAGAAAACACCAACAAAGCACTGATCTGCGAAGGAAAATAATTCATTCTTTATGTTGAAATAATATTGAATGCGGAAAATTTTGCTTTTCAGGCATGTATATATCGATACAGATAAAAATCGGGATTTAAGAATTATTTAAAAACAATCCGTGCGATAACACCCTGAGCTCCATTGTTTTTTATGCTCATATTTCCACCATGCATTTCCATAATTGTGTTCACAACTGCAAGACCAAGTCCGGTATGTTTGTCATAATGTGCATCACCGAGTTCGAAGGGTTTTCCCAACTGTTCCAACCTGACAGGATCAATCATGGGTCCATCATTCCAAAACTGCAATTCCTTGCTACCATTTTCCTCCTTGTAAATAATCTTTATCGTAGTGTTTTTATTGGCAAAACGGCAGCTGTTTGACATCAGTTCATTCACAGCCGTGGCAAAAGCATCCGCAAACACTTCCACTTTCGCATTTTCATCGATGATCACCTCGGTCTGAAGTTGTTTCTTTTCGATGATTTCAACAAACTCTTTGATGGATTCCATCACCGCTTCCCGCACTGAAACTTTTATTTTGTGTTTACCATCACCTGATCTTGATTGTAACTCAGTGATTAACAGAGCCTTTTTCGAAAGACTTTCGAGTCTTTCTGCCGATTCGGTGAGCATATCGATGAATTCCGCCATTTCACTATCCTCATTTTGTTCTTTCAGAAAGAATGCAGATCCAAGAATACCATTCAAGGGCGTCCTGATTTCGTGACTGATCAGACTCAGGAAATTCGATTTGGCAATATCCAGCTTTTCAAGGTCCTTGTTTCTTTGGATGATAATATCCTGCATCTGTGTAAATTCACGGCTGAGTTCACCAATTTCATCAGTGAGATTTGTAGTAACATCAATCTTTGTTCCTGTTTCGGAAAATCCCTTCATAGCCATATTCAGTTTAACAATGGGCCGTGTGATCTTATGAGCAATATAAGTGAGAATAAAAAACAGCAAGATCAGAATTCCAATACTTAAAATTAAGGTTGGATATAATTCATTCAGAGCAAGTTGATGAATATGCTTGGCTGTTATTGCATAGAAAATTCTCCATCTGAACTCTTTGATAAAACTGGTGATAACCAATAAATCAGCGCCATCATATCTTTTCAGGTTCATCCTTTTTATGCTGTAATCCCCTGTCCTTAAATCATCTGACATTTGTTTTTCCATGATAATTGAGGATGCAGAATCAAGCACTTTTGCTTTGATTCTCCGTTGATTTTCAGCTGTTGCAATTACATTTGTATTACCTGAATTGAAAATCACATGCATATCTTCTGTCATCACAATCATACTTCCGAGACTTTGTTTCACCATCTCTCCTATATAGCCATTGACTTTTTCAAGTTTAACATCAAAGGTCACCACAGCATCTAGCTGTTTGTCTTTAAGAATCGGGTAGGAACATGAAATCAGGTACGAATCCCCACGAAGCTGATCCGTATATGCCTGTGTCCAGATAAAAATGGTTTCGATATTGACAGGAGCAACATAAGAAGCTTTTGTGTAATGAATCTCTTCATCATTGTACACATTTCTTACCAGATCACCCTGATTTCGATGCATTTGTAACTGAAAAAGCTTATCGCCCGTTTTTGTTGATTCATTGATATATGAGATGGAAACACCATTTATTTCAGGATTAGCAACCAGATATTCCTCCATGATATGGAAAATTGCCTGATTGTTGTATTCCGGAAGTGTAAGATAATCTCTTCTGAAACTTAGAATTTCGTTCTGGGTTTTATATGCAATACTTGCCAGATAAGATTCAATCTCAGCCGACCGTTCTGAAAAAATCAAAGCCTGTTTTTCTTCCAGCAAATCTGTCTGTTGCTGATAGCTGTTCCATAAATCGAAGAGCATGGCGATAGCAATCGGAACGAAGAAAAAGATCAGAATTTTGGTTTTAATGGTATATTTCATGCCGGAAAATTTTTAAGCTAAAATACAGTTTTATATATATAGCTCTATATCAGAAAGCTTTACAATGAAATATTACATTCGGAGCAGAAAACAGATTTAAGAGCAGGAAACAGCTGTTAATCATGCGAAACGCATAGAAATAAGACCAGAAAATGTATGGCAATGTTTATCAGAATATCACAGATTTAAGAAGAAAAATGATCAAACTGATTTGATACAGTCTATGTAAAAATGTTGCGAATGTTTAATATTTTGCTTTTTCACCAATTAAATAAAAAAGTAAACAACAAAAAAGGTAATTGTCGAATTAGTAGATATCATCATGATCAATATTGTGTTCTATCTTCATATTAAATGACTGATAATAAGGTAATAAGGTCGATGAATTGTCTTTGATTTTCTACTAAGGTTTTTAGGAAAAATAAGGTCTTGTTTTTTGTCTTACATCTTGATTATCACAAAACTATGAACTTTTCCTAATCATAAAGATAAAATTTTGAAAATAAACGGTAAAATTCACAGACAAATTCTTTTTGTTTGACTAAATTTACCGTATACCTCCCTAAATGGGAATTTGCATTATATTTCATTCATAATGTGTAATTTGGAAATTAAATCAATAAAAATATCCCATGAAAAACTCACTTAAAGGAAGCAAAACAGAACAGAATCTGTTAAAAGCATTTGCCGGAGAATCTCAGGCCCGAAACCGCTATGAGTTTTTTGCCAGCGTGGCAAAAAAAGAAGGCTATGAACAAATAGCAGCCATCTTTCAGGAAACAGCCAATCAGGAAAAAGAGCACGCCAAACGTTTTTTCAAATTTCTGGAAGGCGGCATGACCGAAATTACCGCGACTTATCCGGCAGGTATCATCGGAACAACAGCCGAGAACCTCAAAGCAGCCGCCGAAGGTGAAAACGAAGAATGGACGCTGTTGTATCCGGAATTCGCCGAAATCGCCAAGGAAGAAGGCTTTATGGAAGTTGCAACGGCATTTAAGATGATCGCCAAAGTGGAAGCAGAACATGAGAAAAGATACCTGAAACTGCTTCAGAATATTTCTGAAGACAAAGTATTTATGAAAGACGGCAAAGTATGGTGGAAATGCCTGAACTGCGGCTATGTGTATGAATCAGCCAAAGCGCTTGAAAACTGTCCGGCCTGTCTGCATCCGAAAGCCTTTATGGCGATGAAGGAAGAAAACTACTGATCTGTATGATGAACGTAAATAAAACAGCCTCAGGGATTAATTCCCTGAGGCTGTTTTATTATAAATCGTTGAAGCCTATGGTTTAAATCCAATAAATCCGGGAATTATTCCGGCCTGAACGGAATCAATCATGGCACCAGCAGCAGAGTATCGATAAACCGTTCCGTTCTGAACATAATTACCAGCATCTGTTGCCACAATCTGCGAACTCACCGGATCAACTCCGATTGTATAGAAATACTTCATTCCTGCTTCGATAAAAGCCGATGCAGGCAAGGACCTCTCAGCGATACCCATTCGGTAGATTCCATTGTTCATATAATACAAGGTATCACCGGTTCCATTGATGCTCAGGTGTTCGGGTGAGAGTTCATTGCTTTCAAAATAGAAGGTTTTGTAAATTTCGAGACTTTCCGGATTGATGCAATGCAGGGCCGGAATCTCTTCGTTCATATATCCTCCGCTGCTCAGCACCCAGATCATATTGTTTTTATCAATAACCATGCTGTTTGGCTCTTTCACCACCTGAATACTATCGACAAGGCGATCCAGCCTTGCGTCAATAACCTGTATTGTATTATTTGATCCGGTTTGGTTGTATGCCGACCAGTTTGTGGCGAAGACTTTTGTTCCGACCATCACCAGATTCTCCGTCGATTTACCCATAGGGATTGTGCCTAAAATCTGCAAAGTAGCAGGATCAATCACCGTGATATTCTTATCCAGGAAATCGGAAACATAGGCTTTCTGATTGTCAATAAAAAGCATATTACGGGGCGAAGTGAGGCCGATCACTTTTCCAAGATAGTTACAGGTATTTGCGTTGATGACATAAATGACCCCACTGTTGTTGACCACGATATAGGCGATATTTTCTCTAAAGGTCATGCTCTGTGCCACATCACCCAAGGGAGCACCATTGAACTTATAGAAAACATTGTTGGTGATTTTAGTGGAATCATAGCTGTAAAATGACAAACTTGAATTTCCGGCAGTGAAATTTCCCTGATTCAATACATAAAATCCTTCTCCCAGTCCGACAGGGACAACGGGATCAGGTGTATCAGGATCAAGATTACATGATTGGAGCGCAAACAATACAGAAACAAGCAGGAGAAAACGTAATTTCATGAAAATAAAGTATTTAATGATTGATGAATGTTTATAACTGAACGTGAAGCAGCAGATTGGCATTAATCCCGGGCATTGCACGCCAGAGCACAGCCTGATAGCTTTTGTTGAGAAGGTTGTTGATCCTTGCCTCCACACCCAGCCATTTAAACTGACGCGAAACAGAGATATGATGCAACAGATAAGCGGGTAAAACGCCTGTGTAAAGATTTTCACCATTCAGACTCGTCGATCGCTTTCCGGTATATTCCAGGGTATAGGTCAGCTGGTACTTCTGATAAGCAGCGTAGAAAAATGCATTGGCGTGGTGTCGTGGAATATAGATAAGTTGTTTACCCGATGTGTTTTCGATGCGGGCCACCTGACTTTCATCGGTTGTGAGGGTCAGTACATAATTGGTCCTGATTCCCAGTTTCGTTGAGGCAAGCTGTGTTTCTGCATTCAGACTCAAATCCATTCCACGGGCCAGAACAGCTGCGATATTCAAAGGTTCCCAGAAACGGTAGTTGGTGGGTCGCCATTGAATCCAGTCGTCAATCTTTGAAACAAAAAAATTGAGCCTTGAATCAAATGCAATTCCCCTTGAAACAGTTTGCCAGTCGATGCTCAGATCAGCTGTGACTGCTTTCTCGGCTTTGAGCTGTTCATTCCCTCCCGGATACCAGTAAAGATCGTTCATGCCCGGCAGATGATAATTCCGGTTCACACCTGTGGCAAGTGTAACATTCTGTTTTACAGGTAATTTATATTGAAACGAAACAGCAGGAAATAATCCCAGATTGGTGTTTCCGTCAAAATCCTGACGAAGCACCCAGTCGCTACGCAATCCGGGAAGCATATCCCATTGGGAACCTAGCACCCAGGAACAAAGGTTACGTGATTTGACATCATCGTAATTATTCGAATTGACCCGATCATTGGTCCATTGCAATCGTCCGGTTAACAGAAGATTATCCGATAATCTGGCGCTAAGCTTCGTTTGTCCGTAAACAGATTCCAGTTTGTTCTTCGAGTCGATCAGGGTAACTGTAGCAGCATCAGGAGCCGAAGAGGTGGTTCGTAAATAATAGTTCTGATATTCAATGAACCAGGCAGCTTTTGTTTCAATACTGAGTCTACTCCAGCTTTTACGGTAGCTGATCAGGTTGCGGTGAAAACGATCGTTCTGATATTCTTCCGGATTTCCGCCTCTTTCAAGATTGGTCATGATCGGGGGAAGGTCGCGTGCGTTCCATTGATTCCAACTGATCAGACTGAAAGTTCCGAACTTCTCTACGAAATGAAATTCCTGCATCACACCTTTGTCAGCATAGGCAGCATCTTCCTGACGCATCCTTCTGGCAGGCAATACCGCTGTGTTTTCATATTCAAAATCATTCCGACTGCTTTTGCTGAAGAAGCGCGTCCTCATCTGGAAGTTCTTCTTGCTGTAACTAACATCTCCGTAAGAACCAAAAGTGCTGTAGCTACCCACCGACTGACTGAATTCAGCTTTAAAGCCATTGTTAAGATCTACATTATTTGCGAGTGAAACTGTTCCACCCAATCCACCCGGACGTTTCTCAGTGGCTGCTGCTCCCCACTGAACGCCGGCCTGATCGATGAAAAAGACAGGTATTTGTGAGAAATCCACCTGACCAAGCATCGGCGCATTGATCGGAATATCGTTCCAGAGGACAAGGGTATGATTGGCAGCTGTTCCGCGCAGTGAAACAGAGGCAAGTGCGCCTGGTCC
The DNA here is from genome assembly GCA_964627945.1 of uncultured Lentimicrobiaceae bacterium. Lineage (GTDB taxonomy): Bacteria > Bacteroidota > Bacteroidia > Bacteroidales > F082 > CAJBPB01. Next base: position 6,502 of record CAZVKW010000059.1, on the reverse strand, counting down.
ATATGATTTTACGAAAACAGTGCTATGCTGTGAAAGCAGATCGGCGAGTTCTGAAGATTGCATCGACTGCATCGTGATGGTGTCGAATTGCTGTGAAAAATGGCTCTCAGACTGATTCAGTCCCGAAGATGAAACTGTCACCATAGGCAAATGAACCGTATCGATTGAAGGAATGTAAGCCGATTGCGCCAGAAGCCGGAAGCCTGATAAACTCAGAAGGAAGAAAAGGAAAAATCCCTTTTTCAGCGCGAATTGTCCGCTGCGGATACGAAAGCCCGCTTTTTGTTCAGAACGGCCTAAGCCTGATTCTGTTATTTTATTCATTACCATAAAATAGTTATAAGGTTAATAACACCTTAAAACCATCAGGAAACTTGTCGAAATCAAAAAAGTGATTATGCCGACAGCTTTTGTCCCGAAAGCTTTATTCAAAACATAACAGTGGCAGGTCTTCTGACTCGCTCCCTTGTATGAGGCCTTCCCATCCCGAAGTATCGGCACAGTGGCGCGGTTTTCACACAAGTTGCAAAGAGCTTACAGCAGCGGGAACTGTTCAGGATTCGCACCTGATTCCCTAATTAAGTCCTGGTTCGCTATTCTGAACTTCGGACACCTCTGTCGGGAACAAAGGTACATTTTTTTCATTTGCATGGTTTTTTTCAAAAAAGAAAGAATTTCTTTGTGGATGCCAATTTTTTCCTACTTTCGTCGGAAGAATTGATGATAGGAATTTGTAACAGTTTAGCCTGTATATTTTTATGAAACTTCGTCTGATCGGGATCTTTTTCACCATGATTTTTCTTTTGAGTGCCTGTGGAATCCAGAAAAGGAATCCAACTTTAGGGCCTTATGCCGGTAAAACACAGTCATATGTTTACCCTCCTGAAAAAAAGAAAAAACCTGTAAGGAAGCATTTTATCATCAATCATGCCAACACAAGCTATCTCGGACAGGTTGGTCAGACGATCAAATAATTGCCTTTTTGTGATTGATTTTCTTTATAATTCTGAGGAAATCAGTTCGGATTGTTTCTATTCCTTACTTCCCGATTCGCAAACATCATTTTCTTATCTTGAATAAGTCCTTTCCAAGATGCAGGCGTTATGACCTGGTATGAATGATACCTGAAGTTCAATTGTAATATATTGTATATCAAGTATGTGAACGCAATATAATGAGATCCATTTCCATGAAAACAGAAAACCGATCGGAAGAAAAAATATTATTCTGGAAATTATTAAATCACGTAAATAAATACCGGATTAATCTTTATATTTACGAGGATTAAAATTCTGTAAATCATGGCAAAAGTTGTAATTCTCGGGGCCGGAATAGCAGGACACACTGCTGCAGCCTTTCTAAAGCACAAGCTTGGTCGAAAACATGAGGTAGTGGTAATCAGTCCAAGCCAGTATTACCAATGGATCCCCAGTAACATCTGGGTCGGAACAGGCAATATGGCGCCTGATCAGGTACAGTTTAAACTTGAAAAAGTATATAAACGCTGGAATATTGACTTTCATCAGGCCAAAGCAACTGTAATTCATCCCGAAGGCAATAATTTGCATCCAAAAGGCTTTGTGGAGGCGGTATACACAAAATCAGGCATGGAAGGACAGCGTATTGAAATTGAATATGATTATCTGATCAATGCCACCGGACCCCGTCTGAACTTCGCCGCAACAGAAGGATTGGGGCCGGGTAAGAACAGCAATTCAGTTTGCACATCCTCTCACGCTTCCGAAGCCTGGGATCATCTGAGTACAGTTTTTGACAAAGCCGCCAAAGGTGAAAAACAGGATATTTTGATCGGGGTTGGAAATCCGAAAGCCACCTGTCAGGGTGCTGCCTTTGAGTATACCCTGAACGTTGCCTCGGAAGTTAGAAAACGCAAACTGGAAAAACTGATTCAGATCACCTATATCACCAATGAATATGAGCTGGGTGATTTCGGGATGGGCGGTGCTTTTATCAAACAGAATGGTTATGTGATACAGAGCAAGATGTTCTCCGAATCAATTCTGGCAGAGCATGGTATCCGCTGGATCAAACGGGCAGGTGTTACAAAGGTGGATCCCAACGAAGCTCATTACGAACTACTCGATGGCAGCAAGAGCTCGGTTAAATTCGACTTCGCCATGCTGATCCCTGCTTTTGCAGGCACTGAGTTCAAGGCATTCAACAGGGAAAACGAAGATATTACATCCAAAATATTTGCCCCATCAGGCTTTATGAAAGTGGATGCAGATTATTCAGCAAAAGCCTATGAAGATTTCTCGAGCACCGACTGGCCATCGACCTATCAAAATCAGGATTACCCGAATATGTTTGCCGTGGGGATTGCTTTCGCCCCGCCACATTCCATCTCAAAACCCATGAAAAGTCCGTCAGGACTGGAGATTTTCCCTTCCCCGCCCAGGACCGGAATGCCATCGGGTGTTATGGGTAAAATTGTTGCTGACAACATCAGCGAAATGATCAAAAAAGGACGAACCGATCTGAGGCACAAAGCGAGTATGGGACGTATGGGTGCTGCCTGTATCATCTCCGTGAAATATGGCCTTTTCAGCGGACTTGCTGCCACTATGACGGTGAATCCCGTTGTCCCGGACTGGAAAAAATATCCCGAATATGGCCGCGACCTAAGCTATACCGTTGGAGAAGTCGGACTGGCCGGACACTGGATGAAACTGTTCCTGCATTATATGTTTATCCACAAAGCAAAAGGATATCCGTTCTGGTATTTGCTGCCGGAGTAAAGAAGGGAGTTCGAAGTTCGGAGTTCGAAGTTGAAAAGATACAGAAGTCGGAAGACCGAAGTGAATAGTGAAGAGTGAAAAGTGAAGAGTGAATAATATAATTAATGGAATATAAAAGTTATTATTAGCTTAGTTTATTGATTCATAAATATTAAACAGTAAACGATTCAACAAATAAACGATTAAACATATAAACGATTAAACATATAAACGATTAAACAATAAAAAATATGGAAACTCAACAAAAACCCAGGGTTTATTACGAAGAGGCCTACCCTCCTGTTCCGCTTGGATTTGTAAAGTTCATGCGCAGCTGCACGATCTGGCAACTGTACAGGTTTTTTGTCCTCAACTTCAAAATCATGCGGATCATCGCTTATGGTCATTCCTAAGCAAAGAATATCTGCTGAGAAATTAAAAAAAGGCAGGAATACCGGTTAATCCGGAATTCCTGCCTTTTCTGTTTTTGATGAGTAAGCTTCTAAATCAATGCCTGAGCACGATTTTTCTGGTGCTCCTGTTTTCGCCGGATTGCAGATGCAGCAAATACATACCTTCCTCGAAGTCGGTACTGCTGATTGACTTTAGTTGTCCGGGATTCACATCACCGAAAGCCTCAGAATAGATTTCTCTGCCAGCCAGATCAGTGATGCTCAGATTTACCTGACCATTGAATTTGTCACTGAAGCTGATATTAATCAGATCATTTGCCGGGTTTGGATATACATTGAAATCTGAACTTCCATTTTCTGACACCTGCACCACTGCATTTGAGGCAGCGTTGGAATACACCTCAGGAATACCATTTTCACGCATCATATAATCGCAGCCCGTAGGATGAACAATTTTAATCATATATGAAACATCACCATCTGGGGCATCGAAATCGGTATAGGAATTGAAACTCGCCGAAACAGTAGCAATATCCTCATAGATTCCTGTTCCTGATTTACGCATGATATAAAATGAGGAATAAGTAAATCCATAATAAGGTGTCCAGATCAGGTTCCAATTGCCATTCACACCCTGATTGATGGTCAGGTGAATGGTCTGGTGGTAATCGCCGGCCGGAAACACCCTGTTTTCGTCATCCACAAAGCCGATTTTATAACGATAAGGGCGCATCGCCGGATTTGAACCAAAATCGGTTACCATCGATGCTTCATCATAGCCAACCGTATCAATCACTTCATATTCATCAGACTGATCTGTTTCCTTGTAAACAAGAAAATCTGCAATCAGGTCAGTTACTGGTTTTTCCCAGACAACAACATTATAATTTGTCAGACTATCGACAGTAACCATACAAACCGGAGTTTCGGGAAAAGTAAAAATGGAAAAAACATCACTAAAACCAACAGCAGGAGCGTATCCATCCTGAACACGAATGATACATTCATCCGAATTTGCATTGGGTGTTACCCATTCGTAACTTCCGGAATTACCCACGTTCACAGCATTGTCGATCACTGTCCAGTTTATACCATTGTCAAGAGAATATTGCAGAAAACAATTTTGCATATAAGGATCTTCCACATTCCAGCTTATTGTATATGAACTCATCGTATTGAGTATATCTCCCTCAGCAGGTGAAGTAATCGTATATACCGGAACAGGACTGATCGCAAAAACATCACTTAACGCAAATATGTCAGGGTTTTCGGCATCATAGAGTTTAAGAATACAGGAATCAGCAGGTGTGTCAGATAATGTAAGATAGGTGGTACCACTGTTTCCTGCATTGATGTTTTCTGCAATGAGGGTATATGTTTGCCCGTTATCCAACGAAATCTCCGCATTCAACCAGTTGATACCGTTCACGTTGAGCATCCAATAGATATACACCAGATTATCAACAAAGATTGCTTGTCCGGCATAAGGTTGAAAAATGATGATTGGAGGAACGTAGACAGTGAATGGAGCATCACTTACATCACTCACTTCCCAATTCGTTAAATCAGTAATTCTCATAAGAGCAGTTGTTGTATTCAAATTTGGTGGACTAACTGTAGCACTTCCTCCGTTTGGTCCGGTAGGAACATCGCCAAAATACCACCAGTTGATACCATCATATGAAAACTCAAGGGTAACAATTCCACTCAGATACTGTCCTGACCAGATCACAGTTTCATAGCTGCCATATGTCCAGATTTCGCCACCGTTTGGAGATTGAAGCGTGATACTCTGTGCATATGTAGATGAAGTAATAACTGATGAAAACAAGATTAATCCAAAAAGGAAAGCCTTCAAATGGATAGATACGTGATTGTAAATAGATCTCATAAGTGTTTTGTTAAGATTTAATTACGTTAAACCTAAATAGTTTATAATTGTTCAAAGCTTACTAAAAAAAGTCATGTACTATAA
>CAZVKW010000059.1:0-1276 GCA_964627945.1 uncultured Lentimicrobiaceae bacterium | reverse complement strand
TCGAAACAAATTGCCGAATTGTCGAATTGCCAAATTGTCAAATTTTCAATCACGAAAGTTTTCGGGACAAATTTTCAAATTATAAATTGATTTCTTTTTAACTTTAACCCTGTAACCGATCTGTTGCCGGTACGTTAACTAATTCATTATCATGGGTATTAAATTGAGATTGACGGTCATGAATTTCCTCCAGTTCTTTATCTGGGGTTCATGGCTGATCACTGTAGGAGCTTACTGGTTTCAAACCAAACAATGGTCTGGAGCCGAATTTGGTGCTATCTTTTCAACGATGGGAATCTCTTCGCTCTTCATGCCTGCCATCGCCGGAATCATTGCCGACCGATGGCTGAGCGCGCAGAAGCTGTATGGTATTTTCCATCTGATCGGTGCAGGACTGCTTTTTTATGTTCCTCAGGTGGATAATCCAGGCCTGTTTTTCTGGATCATGCTCATCAATATGATGTTCTATATGCCTACCATTTCGCTGTCTATCACTGTGGCCTATAGTTCATTGAAAAAGAACGGACTGGATGTGGTTTCGGTGTATCCTCCGATCCGTGTTTGGGGAACCATCGGCTTCATCGTTGCCATGTGGGCTGTGAGTCTGTTGCATCTCGAAACTTCGGCAGCACAGTTTTACATTTCATCAGGAGCCTCCCTCCTGCTGGGTATTTATGCTTTCAGTCTGCCTGATTGTCCTCCTGCACCAGCCAATAAAGAAAAGAAATCATTTGTTACCGCACTGGGCCTCAATGCTTTTACACTGTTCAAGGATTATAAAATGGCCCTGTTTTTCATCTTTGCCATGTTGCTGGGTGCTGCGCTACAACTCACAAATATGTACGGCGATACCTTCCTTCACGACTTTAAAAATATCCCGGCATATCAGAATCTGCTTGCGGTGAAATATCCCGCTATCATCATGTCTATTTCGCAGATTTCAGAAACACTTTTCATTCTGACGATTCCATTCTTTCTGCGCCGTTTTGGCATCAAAAACGTAATGCTTTTCAGTATGGTCGCCTGGGTTCTTCGTTTTGGATTGTTTGGTGTGGGTAATCCGGCCGAAGGATTGTGGATGATCATCCTTTCGTGTATCATTTACGGAATGGCATTCGATTTCTTCAATATTTCCGGTTCATTGTATGTCGAAACACAGAGCAGTTCAAGTATCCGTGCCAGTGCGCAGGGTCTGTTCATGATGATGACCAATGGATTCGGCGCATTTTTCGGCAGCTATCTGAGCGGAATCATCATCGATAAATTTTACCTTCTG
>CAZVKW010000058.1:16122-19515 GCA_964627945.1 uncultured Lentimicrobiaceae bacterium | reverse complement strand
CGGATTCAGGCTTTCATTTTATTGAAGTATCTCTATTTCAGTCCTCTGCGTTCAAGTAACGAAGCCTGTGATGGTTCCTGTCCACGGAACTTGATATACTGTACCATTCCTTCGTCACTGCCACATTCTGAGAGACAGTTCTTCCGGAAACTGGCTGCGATTGTCGGATTGAAAAGATCGCCCGATTTCTTGAAATAATCGAATGCATCGGCATCCAGCACAGCTGCCCAGATGTACACATAATATCCTGCGGCATAACCACCATCGAAAATGTGTGCGAAATAGGTCGAGCGATATCTTGGAATGATTTCCTTCATCAGCTGGATTGAATCCATAGAAGCTTTTTCGAAAGCCACCACATCGAGATTATCGGTCGAAGTGCTCAGCTTATGAAAATCAAGATCGAGGATCGAAGCGGCCACATATTCCACTGTCTGGAATCCCTGGTTGAACAATCCTGAATTCTGAATCTTCGTGATCAGTGCTTCCGGAATCACTTCGCCTGTTTTATAATGTTTGGCAAACATACGCAGCACTTCAGGTTCGCCTGCCCAGTTTTCCATGATCTGCGATGGAAGCTCCACATAATCCTGCGGAACGACGCCTGCGGTGCGACTGTATTTGCCGGTGGTGAACATCGCGTGCAGCGAATGGCCAAATTCGTGGAACAGGGTCAGGGTTTCGTCCCAGTTCAGCAAGGCAGGTGCATCGGCTGTCGGAGGGGTGAAATTGCAGACAATGCTCACGATCGGATCGACTCTCTTGCCGTTTTCCCATCCTGCTGACTGGAAATCGGTACACCAGGCACCACCACCTTTGTTGTCGCGCGGATAATAATCAAGGTAAAGAATTCCAAGATGGCTGCCATCGGCTTCTTTCACTTCGTAGGTTTCAACATCTTTCTGATAGACAGGCAGATTGGTCAGCTTGTTGAAGGTGATTCCGTAGAGTTTTCCGGCAACGGCAAACATACCGTCGCGCACATTCGCCAGACTCAGATAGGGTTTCAATTCGTTTTCGTCGAGATTGTATTTCGAGATATGCAGTTTTTCGGCATAATACCACCAATCCCACGATTCGAGCTTGAATCCGGCACCTTCGGCATCGGCAATCGCTTGCATCTCGGTCAGCTCTTTCTGTGCCAGTGGCAGCGAAGAAGCCATGAGCTGTTTGAGGAAAGCATCCGCATTCTGGGTGGTCTTGGCCATATTTTCTTCCAGAACATAGCTGGCGTAGTTCGCATAACCCAGCAAACGGGCTTTGTCAGCGCGGAGCTTCACCATCTGTGCGAGGATCTTTTTGTTGTCGTTCTTGTTGTCGTTATTTCCGCGCATAAACCAGGCACGGTAGATCTGCTCACGTAAAGCACGTTTTTCGGAATACTGCAGGAAAGGAATCCAGCTTGTTTTCGAGAGGGTGAACACCCATTTTCCTTCTTTTCCGGCTGCTTTGGCTGTTTCGGCTGCGGTAGTGATCACCCATTCGGGCAGTCCGGCGAGATCATCTTTGTTGTCGATCACCAACTGATAATTCTGGTTGGTTTCTTCGAGCAGATTCTGACCAAAATTGATCGTCAGCATCGAAAGTTGCTCATTGATCTTGCGCATCTCATCCTGTTGTCCTGCCGACAGATTAGCTCCCTGACGGACAAAATCATTGTAGTATTTCTCCACCACACGAATCTGCTGGGCGTCGAGACCTGATTCGTTGCGTTTTTCAAATACCGCCTTGATTTTGGCAAACAATCCGGGATTCATGCTGATATCATCGCCATGTTTCGACATGAGCGGCGATATTTCGATGGCGATCATCTGCAACTGATCGTTGGTTGTCGATTCTTTCAGATTGAAGAATACGCGTCCAACCTTTGTGAGAAGCTTGCCTGATTTATCGAGAGCAAGCACAGTATTGTCGAAGGTGGGGACTTCCTTCGAGTTTACGATGGCTTCAATCTCAGCCTGCTGCTGTTTCATTCCTTCGATAAAGGCTGGAACAAAATGCGTCGTATCGATCTTATCGAAATGCGGAACCTGGAAAGGAGTTGTGTACTCGCTAAAAAACGGATTTTCGGGCTGTTTAGGTCCCTGGCAACTTGCCATGGTCAGAAGGATCAAGGCATACATACCATAACGGAATTTTTTCATAAATTATTTAATTTCAGTGTTTTTGAATATATGGATAAACCTTTTAAGGCGTGATCATCCTTTATACATTGAAACGGAAATGCAGAATATCTCCGTCTTCGACCACATAGGTCTTACCTTCAATCTTGAACTTACCGGCATCCTTTACGCCTTGCTCCGATTTATACTGCATGAAATCGTTGTATTTCATTACTTCTGCACGGATATAGCCGCGTTCGATATCGGAATGGATTACTCCGGCAGCCATTGGACCTGTCATTCCTTTGTGAATCGTCCAGGCTTTAACCTCTTTTGGTCCTGCGGTGAAGAAGCTCTGCAGATTGAGCATGCGGTAAGCTGTCATGAGTAGCTTGTCCACACCGGGCTCTGTCAGTCCGGCATCTGCAAGGAAAACAGCGCGGTCGTCGGCATCTTCCAGCTCGGCAATCTCGGCTTCGAGCTTTCCGGCAATGATCAGGATCTCGGCATTTTCAGGAGCGAGTGCCTTTTGAACAGCTTCGGTATATTTGTTTCCGGTGAGCGCTGATGCATCGTCCACATTGCAGACAAAGATCACAGGCTTGGCGGTCAACAGTTGCAGTTCGGTGATATATTTCCGGTCGTCGTCGGCCACAGGCGCGCTGCGGGCATTGCCAAAATTCTCGAGATGTTCCTGATAAACGGTCAGCACTTCCATCGCCTTTTTGGCGTCTTTGTCGCCTGCCTTCACCAGTTTCTCTGTCCGTTGAATCTTGCGGGTAATCAGATCAAGGTCACGGACCTGCAGCTCCAGATCGACGATCTCACGGTCGCGGTTCGGATCGATGGAACCTTCGACATGCGCTAGATTAGGGTCATCGAAACAGCGCAAAACATGGATGAGGGCATCCATCTGCTGGATATCGGCCAGAAACTTATTCCCGACACCTTCGCCATGGCTGGCACCTTTGGCCAGACCGGGTACGTCGACGATCTCTACCGTGGCCGGAACGACCTTGACCGATTTGATGAGTTTATCAATTTCCCAGAGGCGTTTGTCGGGCACTTCGCACATGCCGATATTTGATTTGGTGGCGCTGAAAGCAAAGCTGGATGCTTCGGCCTTGGTATTAGAGATACAGTTGAAGATGGTGGTTTTTCCGGTATTGGTGAGGCCGATGATGCCGCAGTTGAGTGACATAGGTGTTGACGAATTAGTTTACGATAGAATTGACTGCAAAGGTAGGTGTTTTCGTGCGAAGTTCGGAGTTCGAAGTTCGGAGTGAGCTAA
>CAZVKW010000058.1:0-16022 GCA_964627945.1 uncultured Lentimicrobiaceae bacterium | reverse complement strand
CGGAGTTGATAATTAGACAATTTGAACTTTTCTCATGACCAAAGGGAATATAATTAGGCAATTCGGCAATGTGCTGATTGGACAATTTGGCAATTTGTTCCGAATGCTTTAGGGAGTGGCAATTTGTCCTGATTGCTATGAGGAGCTGGAGAGCTGGAAACTGCTGAAATACCTAAGAAAATATAAGACTGCCAATAGCCAAAAGCTAACGGCCAACAGCCAATAGCCAACATCTGACCTCCAAAGCCTTACAAAAAATAACTAGTAAAAAATACGTAAAATAATTAGGTTTATTCAAAAGCCCTTTTTACATTTGTTAGCATCTAATGACAAACCAAACAAAGAAGCATGATGCCCTTATCAATACCAATTATTTAACTAAACTGATAAATAAAGTGATTGGTGGTAAAAATATAATGACTTTGATTCAAAAAAACTGATTTAGCTAAAAATGCGAGCTATTCGCTCTATTGGTAATTTGCGAATTATAATATGTAAGAAAGAAAGAAAAAGCATAAGCAAATCAAGAAAATTATTACTGTATTAAAATATAACAGTTCTTGACAATACCGTCTAACAAAAAAAGAGGAGACCAGAAACCACTTAAAAAACAGGGGACTAAGTGAAAAGCCAAATGAGTAGGTAAATCAATAAATATTGAAACATTATGTTAAAAAAAATGATTCTTGTAACAGCCATTTGTTTTGGATTAGTTTTCTCAATGCAACAAAATTGTTTAGCACAATCAAAACAACAGGACACCATCTTTACAAAACTATCTCCTAGCTCCATTGCTCTGGGCAAGATTTTACAGAGCCTGATGCCAGTATTGATGTTTAACAGCGATAATCAAGCAGAAATAAAGCAAGTTGTAAAAGAAGACTCTGTCGTTGGAGAAATTTCCACTTTAATCAAACAAGGTGTAAGGGTTGATTCTTTGAGAATAATCAACTTTAAGAACGCGAAAACGACTGATTTTGGAGGATTTTCGCAGGTTACTTCTGGTGAATTCGGAACATTAGTTACATTAAACGATGGGGAAGCAGGAATAACATTAATTGAATATTGTGAAGAAATTAATTGTTTAATAATTGCAAAAATCTTTCTGGATGAGATTGCAAAGATTAATAATTCCAACTTAACCACGAATAAAGATCTTTCTGGTTTAATGCTGAAGTCAGAAAAGGGAGATGTCAATTCACAAATAGAATTGGGTAATAAATTCCTAAATGGGATTACCCCTCTAGAAAAAGATTATATAGGAGCAATTAAATGGTATCAGATGGCTGCAGATAATGGTTCGGCTGCAGCTCATTACAAACTGGCTGAAATTTATTCAAGAAAAAAATTAGTAGTGAATAGTAATTTAGCTTTTCAAATGTATTTAAAATCTGCTGAGTTAGGCAACTCTGATGCTATAAATATGGTTGGATTGTGTTATATGGCTGGTTATGGTGTATCCAAAGATGATGCTGAGGCCATTAAATGGTGGCTTAAAGCTTCTGAAGCTGGAAATTCAAATGCTCAAGCGAGTATAGGTGCCTGTTATGAAAGAGGAACAGGTGTTCCACAAGATTATAAAGAAGCTTTAAAATGGTATATTAAAGCAGCAGAACAAGGAAATGTTGTTGCTCAAGGGTCATTAGGAGTAATGTATTTCAACGGAGAAGGCGTTATACAAGATTACAATGAATGTATAAAATGGTTTACGAAAGGAGCTGAACAAGGTGATGAAACTTGTCGCAAGAATTTAGACTATGTCAAATCTCTATTGATTAAATAGATGAATTTCTTCAATCATTAAGCCGTAACTTCATCAATTAAATCAAACAATGCTCATATAAAGTAAAGCGTTAATATGGGTTTTAAAAAGAAATGAAGTTTTGTGACTAGCTAAAACTTGGGTTTATTTTTACAGAAAATTTGACCACATTCCGATACAGTTACTAAAATCAAACTTTTCTTGACATAATTAATTTAATAATTGAAATTGAGTTGAACTAAAAATGAAATAATATGAAAGAAATTAGTATTGTAAAACAGTTCTTATTGATCTTGTGTCTAACTATTTTAAGTATAAGTTGTGACAATACTGAAAAAGACTGGAACAAAGCAAAAGTTTTAAATACCAAGTCAGAATATCAAGCTTTTATTCTCAAACATTCAACAAGTGAATTCGTTGAAAATGCAAGGTTTGCTATGGATTCATTAGACTGGGTTGCGATTATTAAAACGCATAATGTGGATTCAATCAGGCAGTTTCTCAAAAATTATTCGCCCAGTGAATTCTTGAGGAATTCAAACACTGCAATGGATTCTATTGACTGGAATATTGCATATTATTCAAATGATTCAATAAAATTCAGAGAGTATATTAATAAGTACCCGGGTTCTTCTAACATTCCAAGAGCCGAAGAAGCCATTTGGAAAATAAAATGGCCGCCTGTTGAAGTTGGGAAAGCCAATAGTATATATATTGGTGCTCAGGGGAGTGGCCAATATTATGGCACTTTGATGTTTGCTTTAGGTGCAAATAGCCCAGTTAGCACTTTTGCAGGTGGAAAAGGACCAATTAATGTGTTTGTTTGGAGAGATTTTGGTAAAAATGAGATAGAAGAGGCAAAAAGGATTGGTTTACTGTCAGGGAAAGCATATCTACAAACAAATGAGGGTAGTTTCAAGTTTATAAGAAATGTGGATTTAAATAAATCTGACAAGGAGCTATGCGCTGAATTTGGCATTTCTAATTGAAATTTATTATAGGTATATTTTTTTCTTCAATCTCATTTGATTTAAGCCCAAAAAGATATAAGCATGAAATATTGCTACCGAAATAAAACTATAATCACCTCAAACCCTTCATGTATATTATAAAAAATTTAAAATGAATTAATTTTTCACTTATAGTGATTTGTACAAAAGCATGAGTAAAAAATAAGTATTATCAACTTACTTTACTTTTAATTATATGAAAAAAGCAGTGATATTTTTTGGAATTTTCTTTTGCATTCTACTTGCAAAGGTAGCTTCATCTCAGACAGTCGTTAATGTTACAGGTGGAATGAATATTTCATCCATGAAGTCTTCTTTCAGTTACTCTGAGAATAAGGTCAAGGCAGGAATAATTGGTGGGGTTACTGCAGATATTCCGATTAATGAAGCCTTCGGCATTGAAACGGGCTTGATTTATTCAATAAAAGGTGAAAAGTCAATTTATACATTTGTTAATAATCCAAATTGGTGGGAATATGATACCACCACTTTTAAAACAAGTGTTAACATTAATTACCTCGAACTACCGGTAAAAGCCATCGGATCATTGAATTCAGGAAATGTGAAGTTCATTGGTTACTTTGGCCCATATTTCGGAATGGCTCTTGGTGGAAAAATTAAAACTGATGAAACAACAAAAGGGAATACAATATCATATACTGATTATCTTAAATTTGGGAATAACCCAATGAATAGTAACATTAGAAGAATTGACTACGGTTTATCGATGGGATTAGGACTAAATACGAATGATTTTCATATTGGGGTATCTTACGACCTAGGTCTGGCAAATCTATCACCTTCAAAGGATGCAGGAAATTTTAGTAAAAATAGGTCATGGAGCATTAATATAGGTTCACGAATCAATGTCGGATACCTAATCAGTCCTAATTATAAGTTAAGGATAAAAGCAGTAAAAAGAATAAAAAATCAGGAAAAGTTATTTAAAATTGTGCTGGAAGATGAGGACTGGAGGGTGAGGCAAGCAGCTGTGAATAAAATCTCAGACCAGAATATTTTATTTAAGGTTGCTATGGATGATGAAAACTACAATGTGAAGATTGATGCGTTCAATAAAATAACTGACCAAAATCTAATTAATCAATTAGCATCTGAAAGTAAAGAGGGAAATATACGATTATTGACAGTTGATAAAATTACTGATCAAAGTATATTATATATGATGGCTCTGTTTGATATCAGCAATGTAGTGAAGATAGCTGCATTCAATAAAATAACTGACCAAAATCTAATTAATCAATTAGCAGTTGAAAGTAAAGAATTAAATTTGCGTTTATTGGCTGTTAGTAAAATCACAGATCAAAACACCTTGTATAAGATAGCTCAGACAGATAGTAGCGAAGAGGTGAGTATTGCAGCGTTAAATAAAATAAATGACCAAAATATTATTATTAGATTAGCAACAGAAAGTAAAAATCCACATATCCGCATTCTGGCATTAAAATATATCACAGACGAGAACTTTATATATAAAATTGCCTTAGAAGATATTAATTATGAAGTTAAAGTTGCGGCAATGAATAGACTTGAGCCAAGTCAATTGGCAAAGCTAGCCTCTGATTTTAAAGAACTGGAGTTAAAATTGAATGTTGTAAAATTGTTAACCGATCAGATTGAATTAATGAATATTTCTCAAAATAATGATAATTGGAATGTTCGTAAAGCAGCCTTCAAAAAATTAAATGATAATACTTTAGATATCATAATTCAGGAAGCAAAAGATCCTGCCCTTGTTCTATCAGCAAAAATACGCCTTGGGCGTATTAGCTGGAATGAAGCATTTTCTGGAAAAGGAAATTCAAAAGTGACATTGGGCCATGTTATTGGCGCTGCTGCAATAGTTGACTCTCCTCAGCCAACTTCATATGATGTTGTATTGGCTTGTCACAAATTTATCCGACTTGGTGATGCTTCCAGAATTCCTGAACTAATCTATTTATTAAATAATTATGGTGATGTTCCCTTAGCGGAAGATTATATGAATTGTGGTGAAAGCACACTGGAAGAGGCTGGATGCAGTTGGGGAAGGTCACATGGATATGAATGTAGTACAGGAAATTATGGTTCAAACAGAGTTCGTTGGGGTTCACAAAGATAAACCGGGATCCCTTAACAATATCCATCAACCTTTAAATTTGTCAAAGAAAACGTATACAATAAAATTAGGAAGAAATAGAATTTCATTCACTAAATAGAAAATTATGGTAATATAAAATGAAAACTAATTCAAATTATTTATTACAACCTAAAAGCAATTATTTGAAACTTTCAATAGACTCTTTTAAAGCAGTAATATTGGTCTTTTCACTTATTCTTCTTTATAGTTGTGGGAGCTTGACTAGTTTGAATTATAAAAGTAGAATATTAGCTGTAAATAGAACTTATGACCAAGCAATATTAATAAACGTTGCAATTAATGATACTGATTGGAGGGTTAGATATGCTGCATTTAATTGGCTTAATAATAATTCATTAACTGAAATTTGCAAATTGACACCAGACCAAGCTATCGTTATAGCTGCAAAAATTCGTTTACATGAGACTACGTGGGGTGATGAATTTTCAAAATCAACTAGTTCAGGTATTGCATTAGGAAATTTAATTGGTGCTATTGCTCTAGTTAATTCACCATTACCTGCTTCAAGTGATGTTGTTTTGGCTTGTCACAAATTTATCCAACTTGGTGATTCTTCCAGAATACCTGAATTAATCTATCTATTAAAAAATTATGGTAATGTATCTTTAGCAGAAGATTATATGAATTGTGGTGAAAGTACGCCTGAAGAGGCTGGATGTAGTTGGGGTAAATCACATGGCTATAAATGTACATCAGGAATAAGTGGCTCAAACAGAGTTCTTTGGGGCTCAAAGAAATAAGCCGTATACCAAAAATTTAGAAGTTCAAAAGCAATCTCACAGTATCTCCAAACCGCAACAAAGAGAAACAAATTTGAACGAAATGCACACCCTGATATTTATCATGAAAGTGAATGGGTACTGCTTGTGTTTCGCCCTACCCTGTTCCGAAATCATTGGCCTGCTTTGTCCGGAAAATTCATTATAATTTCAAACTTAATAAATCTTTAAACATGTCACGGAATTCACAAAACTTATCGAAAATTAAACTGATTCATTTACTATTGATTGTATGTTTTATCATCAATGGATTTGGGTTTTATAGTTGTGCCAGTCTCACTAGTACAAATTATAAAACAAGAATACGAGCAGTTAATAAGTTATCAGACCAAAATATGTTATATGATATTGCATTACAGGATGATAATTCTGCAGTAAGATATGCTGCATTGAAGCATTTATCACAAACTCAATTAGCAAAAGCTACAACTGAGGCTCGATGGTTGGAAGATCAATTGCAAGCCGTTTCCTATATAAGCGACCAAATAGAATTAATGAATATTGCTCAGAACAACAATAATTTGGATGTTCGTAAAGCAGCATTCAAGAAGCTAAATGATAATTCTTTAGATATTCTAACTCACGAGGCGATAGATCCTACATTTGTTCTT
Organism: uncultured Lentimicrobiaceae bacterium; assembly: GCA_964627945.1. Taxonomy (GTDB): domain Bacteria; phylum Bacteroidota; class Bacteroidia; order Bacteroidales; family F082; genus CAJBPB01. The sequence goes on along the minus strand of CAZVKW010000058.1, from coordinate 9,702 downwards.
TCTGCAAAGATTCGCTTGGGGCTTATTAGTTGGAAAGAAGCTTTTTCTGGTCAAGGTAGTTCAAATGAAACGTTAGGACATGTTGTTAGTGCTGCTGCTATCGTCGACACACCTCAGCCAACTTCATTTGATGTTGTATTGGCCTGCCACAAATTTATCCAACTTGGTGATGCTTCCAGAATACCAGAATTAATCTATTTATTAAATAATTATGGTGATGTTTCTTTAGCAGAAGATTACATGAATTGTGGTCAAAGCAAACTTGAAAAGGCAGGATGTATTTGGGGTAGGTCTCACGGTTATGAATGTACTACGGGGTACAGTGGTTCAAATAGAGTTCGTTGGGGCTCAAAAAAATAATCAGCCAATTAGCAATTGACTTTGGATCCCAATCGCATTCTGCATTTTGAATTCATTCTCTTTTGCCCTCTGCGGTAAAAAAGGAAACCGCAAAGAACGCAAAGCTTGCCGCAAAGAACCGCAAAGAAAAAAGAAATGTGTCTCTCCGTTTCCTGGAGTAAAAAGCATATGCCAATATAAATGGCTGAATCAATTCATTAAGTAAAATCTTCGCTTAGGTACTTAAGTCGCTTAATTCTCTACAGTCGTTTAAGTCGTAAACTTCGGTCTACGGTCTTCAAACTCCTTTCATTTTGCCTTTGCATTTTGAATATTGAATTAACCCACCACTTCGTGCTTCGCGCTTCAGTCTTCCAACCATTCTGAATTATCTCTGCGGCCCTCCGCGCCTTCACTGTGCCCTCTGCGGTAAAAAAGGAAACCGCAAAGAACGCAAAGCTTGCCGCAAAGAACCGCAAAGAAAAAAGAAATGTGTCTTACCGTTTACTGGGAGTAATAATCATAAGCCAATATAAAAGGCTGAATCAATACATTGAGTAAAAACTTCGCTTACGTCATTTAAGTCGCTTAACTCTCTACAGTCGCTTAAGTCGGAAACAAAGCATCATTTCCTTCAATAACAAGACAGCTTTAAAAAGCCCTCACTGCCCTTACGTAAAAACTTCCCCGTTTATCCATTTCGTTCCTCAGACATCCATTCTGGAAATCAATTGTTTCGGCGAGACCTGCCTGAATATTTGTTGAAGTCCAGTAATTTCCCGAAGAAAAGCCTCCTACTTTATCTTTATTGTCACAAATTCGACCTAATGCATAAGAACTTGGCAAAAACCAGTCATCATACCCCCCTTCATTCAGGTCGTAGCAAAGCCGTGCTGCAATTCCGGGCTCCGGGCAGCCGTTAATGATCGCTTCGGTATTTGCATTTCCGGCATCCACTGCGGGCGATGTTCCACCGATATCCGTTCCATAACATCCCCAAACGGCGCCAGAACTTTGATCAGATGCGGCGACAATCAGACCATGTTGTTCACCAGCAATATATCCAGGATCCATAAAACTGAGGAAATACGCAATGATTCCGCCACCATAGCTATCTCCAATCGCGAATTCTTTGGTAGTAAACTGAACCTCATTACCATAGGCAATCCCTGAACTGTTGAGGGCAAAAGTCCGCATAAAATAGGTCGTCAAAGGCTGCAAACCTGTAATTGTATCGCTGAAGATTCCCAAACCCGCACCGACCTCTATTCTAAAATTATCAACAGTGGGCCCTGACTGGGTATTCCAGCAGAAACCGCGCGTTGTTATAGGAGATTCGCCAGAGCCCGTTACATTACCTGCGACGACAGCTGAGTTCTTAAAAATATACTCATACAGAGGCTCATTGGTTATTACGGTTGCCTGGTTACCATCGGCAGTAGTAAAGCTTATCTCATTCCCGTAGGCAGTGAATTTACTATTGGTAGCGTAGGCTCTCACATAATATTTGGTATTGGGAGCCAGGTTTTTAAGATAACTTCTGAATTCACCAATTCCTGAGCCATTCTTGGTTGTATCGTCGTGAATGGTTGGATTGTGAGTTGTGTTTATACAAACCCCTCTGTATAATACGGGCAAACTTCCCTCGGTGATTACAATGCCTCCGCTTGTGGCAGAAAAAGCTGTAATCTGCCAGGCTTCGTTTGTTGTTAAGGTAGCCCTTTCATTTATCAGACAATAATCAGAACCAAGAGTATGGGGGTTATAATCCAGAACTGCATAATTTCCTGAGCAATCATCAACTTTTTGGGAAACAAACAATTTTTCGTCTATAATTTCGCCCACAGTATAGCCTTCCAGCAAATAATCAAAAAGAGCCTTACCGCTAGCCTGTCCCAGACAATTGGTTTCAGTCCAACCGATTACCACACCAGCGCCTTTAGCAATAAACTGATTGGCAAGATCATCGGTAACATCCATCAAACCCTGACAAGCGACAAGGTAAATGAGCGATTTCGGAAAGATCCCATCAGGAATGGATAACCTGATATATTCATTGGAAAAAATATAATAGGGTACAATTTTCATTTCTCCGTCGACAATTTCTTCCAGTTTACCGATTGCAATCTGATTTTCCGTCCATTCTTTATAGTATTGATGGATAATTGTGTCTATAGGTAAACTACCGGGCTTCTGTCCTGAAGCTAACCAGGTAATGTCTTTGTTAAAATCATAGCAACCATGGCAGATAAAAAAAATTGTTCCAAAATCACTTAATTTATCTTCGATATAACTCAAACTCACCTCTTCGCCATTTCTTACTGTCACCGAAAAGCCACTATTCGACATAGTTTGGTACAGATGATCGATAAGTTCCTGATTATATGGACGGCTTTCATCGGTGTATTGCTGATTCAACAGGCAAACATCCTTGTTTCCTACTATAAGCGGATTATTATTTAGGTTCTTTGGTCTGGTTGGATTTCTTGTAGCCTTGTCTTCAAAAGAGGTGTCAATATCAGACATCTTACTCCAGACAATGATACCTCCGTGTTCAAATTTCACGAATAGTGAAAGACTATCAGACCAGGCATCCTCAACGGCAGTCTTTGTTTTGATCACAGGCAATGCCTGCTTAAAAGCAGCAATAGGATCATCTGAAAGAAGCGCATCGTCTAAGGTCAGGGATATTTCATCATAACCGGTTTTGATTGCCTGAATTTGCTCAGGACTGATACTTGGTGTTTCAGGATTTTTCTTACAACTGCCAATAAATAAAATTATTATGCCGGTAAAGGCGATTGCGAACAGTAACAAACTCTTTTTCATAGTATTATATTTATATAAGTTTCATGAAATCTCAGCAGTTTCGCAAATAATGAATAAAGGTAAAGTTAATATTGCTTAGATTTTTCTTGTAAATAAAATAATCTAAATCTTTATTTTCAAGGATATAAACGGGTAATAAAACATAAAATTTCAGGCTTAATTGATCAGCAAAATTGATTGATTATAAGTTTATTGAATTGCAGAATTGTAGAATTACTTGAGTCTCAAAACTGCCGCATCAACAGTTTCAAAACTGGCTTACCGTCTTGTCCTCTCCAACTTCCTCAGTCATCCAAGCCCTTGCATTTTAACTTTGTATTCTGCATTTAGAATTCATCCTCCGCGCCTTCTCCCCGCCCTATGCGATAAAAAAGGAAACCGCAAAGAACACCGATATAATTTCATTAATTTTAATTACAAACAGATCATTGCGAATCAAGCGATTTACCTAAATTTGTAAGCAATAAAAGAAGCCTTACAAGATCAAATTTCAGTAAAATAATTAGAAGTATTAAGTCAGACAAAGCGATCTAAACCCGCTGCTTTTCAACCGAATAATCAATAAATAAACCACATATCCTCATGAAAAAGATTCTCATCCTCCTGCTAAGCATCGTATCCATTACGCTCCTGTTCAACGCCTGTACGAAAGAAGAAACCTCCTTCGACGAGACCCTTCTGATCGGAAAATGGGTATCCGGAACCGTATATTATAAATATATCAGCGATTATACCGGTGGAACCTGGGACACCGCCGACGATGTTACCGAAGAAGAAGCACAGCCATTCACCTGGAGCCTTGTGAAATCGGAACTCACCCATATCCACATCATGGAAGTTGGTGGCAATATCCCGAAAGTGTACACCGTTACCGAACTTACAGCCAACTCACTGAAATACAAGGACGATTTCGGAGTGGTGTATACCTACACGAAAGTTGTGACGCAATAAAGCGAAATTCTCAGCTTTTACGCGCTTTTCAGGTCGCGCAATCAAAGTATTTTGTGTCAGATAATTGACAAACCAACGACAGATGAAAAAGGTTTTTAAATGGATCGCCATCAGCCTTGGAGGCTTGATCGCTCTGGTAGCCATCGTGATTGGCATTGCAGTGTGGTATGTTTTCACACCGGAGAAAGTCACACCGGTCATTCGTGCTCAGGCAGCCAAATATCTCAGCTGTGAATCGCAGATCGGTGAGGTGGAACTGACGTTCTTCAGCACTTTCCCCCGTTTCGGACTGAAAGTGAAGCAGTTCGCCCTGATGAACCCCGTTCCCGGCGCACAGTCCGATACATTGATTCAGGCGGAGCATTTTGTCGGAATCGTCGATCTGGAAGCTTTCTGGAAACGCAATGAACTGGTATTGAACGAAATTCAGCTGAGCAAAGGCATCCTGAACGTATTTATCGACAGCACCGGACGAACCAATCTCGACATTATGAAAGCCGATACGGTCGCCACAGCGCCGGAATCCGAAACAACGATCAATCTCATTCAGCTGGATAAGGTCAATCTGGAAAACATCGGTATCACCTACATCGACCACGAACTCGGCATGGTGACTGATATCCGCGATCTGACTGCTGAGTTTTCCGGAAAGATGATTTCCGACAGCATCGATACGCGCATCAACATCAGCAAAGGCTCGCTATCCGTGAATTACGAAGGGGAGCAATACCTGACGAATGCCACTATAACAACACAGACAAGCCTGAAGATGATTGTTTCGAAAATGCATTTCACCTTAGCACCATCGGTAGCATCGGTCAATGGCATGAGTCTGAACTACAGCGGAACGGCTATGTATATCGATACGCCTTTTGAGGTCAAGACAGACATCACATATCAAAGCCAGGAGGTTCCATTATCGGGAATTCTTGCCCTGGTACCTCCCTCCTATCAGTCCTATTTCGAAGGAATGTCGGCCGATGGAAAAGTTCGTTCGGATGGCAGATTCTCGGGATCCTATACCGATTTTCTCTACCCATTGATGGATATGCACATCCTTCTTCAGGACGGAACCATGACCTATGATGGATTTCCGGTTCCGATGAGTGCGATGAATGGCGAGTTTCAGTTCTATTCTGACCTCACAAACGACGAAACATCCTTCTTACGTATCGATCGCTTCAATGCCAAAACACCGCAATCCGACTTTCAGACGAGTGGGAAGATCACGCATTTTTTCACCGATATGCGCTGTGATCTAAAATCAGAAGGGAATTTCACTTTGAAAGAATTCGCTTCCATGCTGCCAACAAAGCCTAAAATGACCGTGAACGGAATGGCTTCCGGACAGATCAGCTCGCTGTTTTCGATGTCGGAACTCGATAAAATGCAGCTCGACAGGATGAAATTAGCCGGATCGGTGCAACTGACTGATTTCAAAACAGTTTACGATACAATCACGTTGCAGACCGATGATTCGCATATCGATTTCGAACTGCCGAACACCCATGCCACTTCGAAAAAGACACAGTTCGTTTCGGCCAAGATAAAATCAAAGAACCTTCATATCAGCACCTTACACAATACAAGCGCCTTCCTGAAAAATGGCTGGATTGCTTTCGAAGCTTCGGATGTGATGGATAGCAAACGTATTCCGGATGTGAATTGTGCGTTTCAATACGATTCTCTTTCCGCACAGATGGATACCATTTCGCTGATGGCGCAAAAGCCTGTCGGTAAGCTCGAAATGATGCCGCAAAAAGACAAAAAACTTCAGGCTGAACTGGATATTGATATCATAGGCGACGCCCTGAATGCCGGATTTGGCGCAGGATACAGCAGGATGAATCAGATCAAAGTTAAGGCACATCTGATCGACGATCCGCTGAAACCACAGATGAAGATCGACTATTATGGCGAAAATCTGAAAATGGCCATGGGTGCCGACTCAGCCACGATGGATAAGATTGATTTGTCGGCCGATCTGGTCAATGATCCGGCCCAAAAAGATGTTTATCAGCAATGGCAGGCGACCGGTTTCCTGAAGATGGACAAAGGATTGATCACGTTGGAAGCAGTTCCTTTCCTGATTGATATTCCTTCTATTCAGATGGATTTCAATCCGGAAGTCTTCACGATCCATGAGAGCAGAATGAAAATCGACAATTCGGATTTCAGTCTGGAAGGTACGCTACGTAATATCGTTTCTTATTTAAAGAACGATTCACTCCTGCGCGGCGATTTCAATTTTGTGAGCAATACAACTGATCTTGTGCAGCTCATGGGACTTACGAGTGGATTGGGCGAAGAGGAAGCTGCAAAACCAAGCGCTGAAGAAGCCTCCAGCGGGCCTTATATGGTTCCGAAAGGGGTCGATTTCACCCTCAAGGTAGATGTGGGTCTGGCGCATTTTGGTTCCGGGATTGCCACGGATATCAAAGGAAATCTGCGGATAAAAGACGGACTGATGGTTCTGGATGATTTCAACTTCATCACACCAGCCGCCAAAATGAATCTGACGGCCATGTACCGCACGCCCCGCAAGAACCATCTTTTCATGGGTCTTGAATTCCACATGCTGGATATAGAGATCAGCGAACTGCTGAAAATCATCCCGGATGTTGATTCCATCATGCCGATGTTGCGCTCTTTCAGCGGCAAGGGTGAATACCATATGGCAGCTGAGACCTACCTCGACTCGTTGTACAATGTCAAAAAATCCACCATTCGCGGTGCAGCATCCATCAAAGGACAGGATCTGGTGCTGATGGATGGTGAGACTTTCACAGAGATTGCCAAGACTTTGAAATTCAATAAACAAACCATTAATAAAGTGGATAGTTTATCGGCTGAGTTTACAGTATTCAAACAGGAAATTGATGTATATCCTTTCCTGATTGTGATGGATAAATACAAGGGCGTAGTGGCCGGAAGGCACAATCTGGATATGAGTTTCGATTATCATATTTCGGTGGTTGACAGTCCTTTGCCCCTCAAATTCGGCATCGACATCATCGGAACACTCGACGATATGAAATACCGTCCGGCCAAATGCCGCTACCCAGAAATGTATCGTCCGGTGGCGCGTGGATCCGTCAAAAACAGCCAGCTTGAACTTCGAAAGCTGATTCGTGAATCGCTTACGGAGCAGTATCGTAAGTAGTATGTTTATTCGTTGATGCGTTTATTCGTTTATTCGTTTATTCGTTAATGTGTTTAATTGTTGATGATTTGAATTGCTCTAAAAACTAATCACCAGTAACTAATAACCAATCAACAGTAACTAATAACCTTAACTAAAGCTTAAAAATGCTTCCCGGTCCGCAACTCATTTACCAATGCCCTGTCTGCAAAGGTTTGCTTGCCAAAGGAAGTCTGATGAGCGGTAATACTTTCGGCGGGACTTTCTATTCCGATGGTCGTTTCTTCGCTCCCATGATGCCACAGTTTCCTCAAATCTCACGTTGTGCCGAATGCGGTTCTATCTTTTGGCTTAATGAAAAGAATCTGCATACAACAATCGACTGGAATGATCCTGATTTTGATCGCTTTGGAAAAGTCCCGGACGCTGATTTTCTTCTTCTGGAAGATTATATTCAACTCATCCTACAAAAGTTTTATACTGATTCGGAAGAGGAATGCTTTCTCCGTTTTGAAGTCTGGCGTGCCTTCAACGACCGGACAAGAGCCAAAAAATCCCTTTGGAACAGCGAAACAGAACAATTATCATGGAAAGAAAATCTTGAAAGACTGATCGCTTTGACCGATGCAAAATTTGAGGAAGAAAATCTCACCCTGGCTGAACTTCAACGCAACCTTGGTCGGTTTGATAAGGCACTCGAAATCCTAAGCCGAATCAAGGATAAACGCTATAAAGAAACAGTTCAGAAACTCAGTGCCGAATGCCTTAAAAAGAATACGGAAGTGATTGAATTATAGCTTTAAACGCTGAGTTATAACCGCAGAGAGCGCTGAGATCGCGCAGAGTACCGCAGAGTTATTTTCTTAGTAATTCCTTATATTATTAGTGGTCAAACTTCTTGATATAAACCGCAGAGAGCGTTGAGATTGCGCACAGTACCGCAGAGTTATTTTCTTAGTAATTCCTTATATTATTGGTGGTCAAACTTCTTGATATAAACCGTAGAGAGCGCTGAGATCGTGCAGAGTACCGCAGAACTATTTTTTCTTCAAGATACTATACGTTCTTCACGTTTTAAATACCAAATTACAATTTATTTACAACTCGCTTTAATCCATCCACAAGCCGTATTACATTGAAATTCATCAATAATCCCAATTTACATCCTGAAAGCTTCAAATAGGTTAATACCTGAGCCAAATGAACATCATTCAAGGTTTCAACAGACTTAAGTTCTATTACTACTTTTCTTTCAACAAGTAAATCGATTCGGTAGCCTGCATCCAGATACACTTCCTTATAAACAAGAGGCAATGGCTTTTGTCTTTCGACAAATAATCCTTCTTCAACAAGTTCATAATGTAAACATTCCAGATATGCACTTTCAAGCAATCCTGGGCCAAGGGTTTTATGCACTTCTATTGCACAACCGATAATCCGTTCAGAAATCTCATTTTCAGTCATTTGAAATATTATTTTTTGATCCTATAATTGACAAACTGATTGAAAAAAAATCTAAGAATTCATTTTTTCTTAGCGGTTCTCTGCGCCTACTTAGCGCACTTTGCGGTTAATCTAAATCACAGACAATTCGTCTCTGTCAGACAGAACAAAATCCTCTCCCAGGTACGTTCGATATCGTTATCCAGACCCACACTGAAACGAATCATACCTTCGGATAAACCCATTTCACGCTGAACATCTTCCGGAACTTCGGATGAAGTACTTTTTCCGCTGTTGCTGAACAAGGTTTTGAAATATCCCAGACTCACGGCCAGATACCCAACATCCTGAATCTCCATCTGTTCCATCATCCTGCTTGCTCTTTCGGCAGTAATCATATCAATGGCGATCATTCCACCAAATCCAAACTGTGGATCCATCATTTTCTTCAAAATCTCATGACCCTTATGTGACGGAAGTCCGGGATACTGAATCGGAACACCCGCTTCCACAAATTTATTCGCCAGATACATCGCATTATGACTATGCTGTTTCATCCGGATATGCAGTGTATGTATATTTTTCAGGATGCTTGAACTCCGCATAGGATCGAGCACAGGACCCAGCAACATGGCCGTTCCGTTGTTTACATCAATCAGCTGATTGATAAACTCATTCGTTGAGCAGATGGCACCGGCAACACAGTCATTTTTCCCGTTCACGAATTTCGTAAGACTATATACCACAACATGTGCACCGAGCTTGGCAGGAGCAACCATCATCGGAGTAAATGTATTGTCAACCACGAGTTTGATTCCATTTACGTTCGAAATGGCAGCCAGAGCGGGAATATCACTGATCTGGAGCATAGGATTGGTCATGGTTTCGGTGTAGATAATCTTCGTATTGGGTCTGATAGCAGCTTTCACGGCCTCAAGATCAGTTATATCCACAAAAGTGACAGTGATATTGAACTTAGGCAACCAGTTCTGCATGAA
>CAZVKW010000057.1:2720-19677 GCA_964627945.1 uncultured Lentimicrobiaceae bacterium | reverse complement strand
GCGGAGAAAGAGGGATTCGAACCCCCGGAGGCTTTGACACCTCAACGGTTTTCAAGACCGCCGCAATCGACCACTCTGCCATTTCTCCACTGCAAAAGTACAAAAAAATCCAATCCTGCAATTTTTTCCAAAAAAAAAGCCATTCATCAAAGCAAAAACAAAGGATTTGAAAACGCCACGAGCTGTGGAAAAAATGTTAATTTTCATTAATTCCTTAGAATTGATACCCTTTTTCTAAACCGTTCCATCCTGAGTGATTGTATATTTGTTGTAGCATTCCAAAAGCCCGGCTTATGGCAATACCGAATTAAAATTTAAAATTCACTGGTTATGAAAAAGTTATATATTATTACATGCCTTATCCTTTTGACACTTTCAGGATTTTCCTCACCTAAAATCCTCAGAGCTTACCTGTCATATGCTAGTTTTACCTTGCCCGGCCCTCAATCGACCATCGAAACCTACCTGGCTGTTGATGGTAAAAGTGTTGTTTACAAAGAAATTGAACCCGGGAACTTCAGAGCATCAATCGAAATCACAATTATTTTCAAACAGGCTGATTCGATCAGCAGTTTCGCCAAATATGAACTTCTGAGTCCGGTTGTTCAGGATACCGCCAATATCAATTTTGGCTTTATTGATTTTCAGCGATATGCCATGAACGATGGCCTCTATAAAATGGAAATCCAGATTTCAGACCTGAACAATCCTCAACAGCAACCATTTAACACCCAGGAAACGATTCAGCTATCATTTCCTGATCAAATCATGGGATTCTCAGGAATTCAATGGGTAGATACTTATAAAAAATCTGAAACCCCTTCTATCATAACGAAAAACGGACTGGATATCGTTCCTTACGTCTTTAGCTTCTATCCTTCCGACAAGAACAATCTTACCTTTTACACTGAATTATACAATGCGGCTTCACAACTCGGCGCTGATTCGAAGTTTGTGATTACAACTTATATCCATTCATATGAAAGCCGAAGCAAAATGCACAACAAATTAAGCAATAAACGTGTAGATGCCAAAGAAGTAAATGTAATTCTTCAATCATTCGATATCACTGATCTACCCTCCGGAAATTATGAACTGGTTGTAGAAGCCCATGACAGGGAGAACAAACTAATCTGTTCAAATACCATGTTTTTTCAACGTAGCAATCCATCAATACAATACAATCTGGATGATCTCTCTGCACTCAACATTGACAATACCTTCGCGAGTCGCTATGTACAGATGGATACCTTGCGGGAATTTTTACATACCCTCGATCCTCTGTCAACGGAATTTGAAAGAGATTATGCCGATAACCTGTCCAAAACTGATGATTTGCTAACTATGCAGCGTTATTTGTACAATTTCTGGTACAAACGGGATATTCTGGATCCGGAATCAGCCTGGAAAAATTACTGCTTTGAAGTAAAAAAAGCCGATTTTTCGTTTCATACACAAACCAAAAAAGGCTATCAGACCGACCGAGGACGCGTCTATCTGAAATATGGAGCTCCTGATCAGATAGCTGATCAACATAATGAACCTGGCGCTTATCCGTACGAAATATGGCATTATTATCAACTTGGCAATCAACGTGATAAGAAATTTGTATTTTGTTCAAAGGATATTGTCACAAATGACTTCATTCTCATTCACTCCAATGCTATTGGAGAATTGTCAAACTATCAATGGCAACAAGACATTTATAGCCGGACAAATGCCTTTGATATTGATCAGACAAATCCAACGGATACATGGGGTGGAAAAGCAAAGGATTATTATGATCATCCGAGATAAGGATTAACTTACAAAATGCCAGTTGATTGTCTGTTTCGAAAATCCCTTTAACTTTGCCAAAATGAATTTAGCGTCCGTATGAAGAAAATCGGGTATTATATTTTTATTATCAAAGCCTGGTTTATCTCATTATTACCCTTCTGGCTGCTTTATCGACTTTCAGATTTTCTTTTTTTAATTATTTTTTTTCTCGTTAGATATCGAAGAAAGGTTGTTGCAATCAACCTCAAAAACAGTTTCCCCGAAAAAACAGATTCTGAAAGAAAGAGAATTGAAAAGCATTTTTACCGGAATCTTTGCGATCTGATCGTGGAATTTGTTAAGATTCAGAATATTAGCCCTGAGACTTATAAAAAAAGGATGGTGGTTACAAATCCTGGAATCCTCAGTAAGCTATATCAGGAAAAGAAAAACGTATTCATGAGTGTTGGGCATTGCGGAAACTGGGACTGGTTTGCTAAAACCATGCCTTATCTGTTTGATTACAAGGTATTTGCTATTTACAAAGAGCTTAGCAACAAAGATTTCGATCGGTATATGCTAAAAAACCGCAAGCGTTACGGAACCCTTGAAATGCTCGAATCTAAATCAGCCTATAAACAACTGCTTCAAGCACGTCAAACAGTAAATGCTATTGTTCTGGCCGGTGATCAGACCCCGGGAGGTAAAGAACTGGATTACTGGACGAATTTTTTACATCAGGACACACCATTCTTCAACGGGATTGATAAAATGGCACGGTCCTTAGACTATGCGGTACTATTTTTCGATATAAAACGGGTGAAAAGAGGCTATTATGAAGTAACAATCAACCCTGTAACGCTGAATCCAAAAGAAACCAAAACCAATGAAATAACTGAGAACTACGTGCGTTTGCTCGAAAAAGCGATTTTGAACTCGCCTGACAACTGGCTATGGTCGCATCGTCGCTGGAAACACAAACGGGAAGGGGCAAACACCTGATGAGTAAGGTAGCGGTCGTCATTTTGAATTACAACGGTAAAGATTTTCTGGCTAAGTTCCTGCCAGATGTCATCAGACATACAGGAAATGCTGCTGAAATAGTGGTGGCCGACAATGCTTCAAAAGACGATTCAGTTGCTTTTATGAAATCGGAATTTCCGGGTATCAGGCTTATTCAGAACAACACAAACAGTGGATTCTCGACAGGTTATAATCTGGCTCTGAGACAGATAGAAGCGGATTACTACGTCTTATTAAATTCCGACATCGAAGTAACACAAGGTTGGATCGAACCTGTGATCAGTCTCATGGAAAGTGATCATTCTATTGCTGCCTGTCAACCCAAGATTCTTGCTTACCATGATCGGACTAAGTTTGAATACGCAGGTGCAGGAGGTGGTTTTATAGATCGATTTGGCTATCCATTCTGCCGTGGCAGACTATTTCAAAGTATTGAAACAGATGAGGGACAATATGACGATATCATGGAGGTTTTCTGGGCAAGTGGTGCCTGTATGTTCGTTCGTGCCGATTTGTACCATCAATATGACGGTCTGGAAGATGAGTTTTTTGCCCATATGGAAGAAATAGATTTTTGCTGGCGACTAAAAAACAAAGGATACAAGGTCATGTATTGTGGTCAATCGACTGTATATCACATCGGTGGCGGAACATTGCCTAAAATATCTTCACGCAAGACCTATCTTAATTTCCGGAATAATCTTTCTCTGCTTTATAAGAATCTGCCAGATCAATCATTGTATTATATCATCATTCTCCGATTGCTTTTGGACGGTGTTGCAAGTTTTAAATTCCTTGTCGAAGGCGGTTTCGCCGATTCAATCGCTGTGATGAGAGCACATTTTCATTTTTACCGGAAAATTCCAAATCTGCGGTCAAAACGAAAAAAGTTGAAACCAAAAGAAGTTACGAAAGTTTATCAGAAAAACATTGCACTCAACCACTTTATCGGAGGAGTAATGCTATTTAAAGACCTTGAGGAAGAACATTTCAGCTGATCAGACTTTCAACAGCCAGTTGGTAACCTTTCATCCCTAATCCTGAGATACAACCTTTTGCTGCTGAAGCAGTTATAAGCCTTTGACGAAAATCTTCGCGTGCATGAACATTCGAAATATGCACCTCAATCACTGGAATCCGTATCGATGAAATGGCATCCCGTATAGCCACCGAACTGTGTGAATATCCGCCAGGATTAAATACAACTCCTTCGAATTCGTTCATGGCGCGATGCAGTTCATTGATGAGTTCACCTTCCACATTCGATTGGAAATACGAGAAATGATGATCCGGAAAATAATGCACAAGCTGCTCAAAATATTCTTCAAATGATTGATTACCATATATTTCAGGCTCTCTTTTACCAAGCAGATTCAGGTTTGGGCCATTCAGTATGAGGATTTTCATAGGATCACATTTACAAACAAAGATACGTCTTCGCATAAAAACAAACTTGTTTTTAATGAAATGAAAAATGTACCTTTGCTGCATCATACAATAGGGGTGCCTTTACCGTAAAACGGATGAAAGACAGGCTGAGAACATACCCTTTGAACCTGATACGGATAATGCCGACGCAGGGAATAAGCACAGCTCCCTCTATTGGTTTAATTGTCAAACACTTAAATCAAAAGAGAAATGAAAAAAATTGTTATTTACCTGATCATCTGGCTGATCCCCTTCGGGATGATGGCCCAGTTCAATCTAAGCGGAAAAGTTGTGGATCAATCCGGAAATGAAGCCCTTTCGGGAGCTACAATCCGTATCAAAAACTCATCAAAATCGACTGTCAGCGATCAGAACGGTGAATTTACAATCAACGGACTGAAAGCAGGCAATTATGACATGCTGGTAACCTATGTCGGATATGAAAAATTTATCAGTTCAATTCTATTGAACAAGGACCTGTTTATATTGGTAGAGCTTCGTGCAAGCGCATTTATGAGCGACGAAATTGTGGTAAATGCCTCAAGAATAACCGACAAAGCTCCACTCACTTATAGTCTGATTGACAAGAAGATAATTCAAAAACAAAACACTGGTACCGATCTCCCCTACCTGCTTCAATCAACACCTTCGGTGGTAGTAAGCAGCGATGCCGGAACCGGAATCGGATATACCGGCTTGCGTATCCGTGGCACCGATCTCACCGGAATAAATGTCACTTTAAATGGTGTACCGGTTAACGATCCTGAATCGCACAGTGTATACTTCGTTGATCTTCCTGATTTGGCTTCATCGGTTGATAATATTCAGATTCAACGGGGTGCAGGAACCTCGGCGAACGGAGCGGCCGCTTTTGGAGCCAGTCTGAATATCAAGACAGAAAGTCCGGCTGCAGAGCCCTATATTCGTTACAACGGAACTTATGGTGCATTCGGAACAATCAAAAACACACTCGGTTTTGGCACCGGAATCAGCAAAAAAGGTTTCTCCCTCAACGGCAGATTGAGTAAAATCTGGTCAGATGGTTTCGTTGATCGTGCCACTTCCGACCTGAAATCCTATTTTCTGGACGCTTCATGGTCTGGCAGGAAAACCCATATCAAACTTCTTACGACCAGCGGGATTGAAAAAACCTATCAGGCATGGTACGGCATTCCGAAAGACAGCCTGAAAACCAACCGTACCTATAACCCTGCCGGAGAACAATATGATTCGCAAGGCAATATCAATGGATATTATGATAATCAAACAGATAACTATCAACAGGATTACTACCAATTGCTTATTGCACATCAATTCAATCCCTTGTGGTCAGTTTCAGGAGCAGTGTTTCTCACCCGGGGCAAAGGATATTACGAAGAATGGGAGAACGAGAAAGAACTAGCTTCTTATGGTCTTCCTGATGTGGTTATTGGCAATGAAACTGTGAGCAGCACTGACCTTATACAGCAGAAATGGCTTGACAATCAATACTATGGCTTCAACTTAGCTGTACAGCATCAAAACGAAAGATTATCAAATACTTACGGACTAAGCTTAAACCAATATGATGGCGATCATTTTGGATATATCAGCTGGGCACGATTTGCTTCGACAGGAATGAATACCGAACCCTGGTATTTCAACACCGGTAAAAAGATCGATTTTGCTGCATTTGCAAAATCCGTTTATCACCTAACCGGACGCTGGCATTTGTTTGCTGATATACAATGGCGACTGATTGATTATCAGATCGAAGGAATACATGATGATTTGCGCGATCTGACACAGAATCATGAATTTTCATTCCTGAATCCGAAAATGGGTGTTTATTTCAACCTGAATAACAATCAAAATCTTTATGCTTCCGTGGCTGTTACGAATCGCGAACCAACACGCACTATTTATCGTGATGCCGCGCCCGGACAGGAAATCTTCAGCGAGAGACTGATTGATTATGAGGCCGGTTACCGTCTTATTGCAAAAAAATTCCTGCTTGAATCCAACCTATTCTTCATGGACTATCAGAATCAATTTGTGCTCACAGGAAAAATCAACGATGTAGGCGAAGCCATCATGACCAATGTTCCGGAAAGCTACAGGCTTGGAATCGAAACATCTGCACACTGGAAAGCTGTAAAATCGGTCGAATTTTCAGGAAATTTCAGTCTGAGCACCAACAAAATTAAAGAATTCACCGAGTATGTCGACAACTGGAATTACTGGGATGATCCTGATAATCAACCATACCAATACGAGAAATATCTGGGTAAAACTGATATCTCCTTCTCCCCTTCAGTGACAGCTGCACTTCGGGCTGAATACAAACCATTTGAAAATCTTTCGCTGGCAATCTGGTCAAACTATGTCAGTCGCCAGTATATTGACAACACATCAAACAAAGAACGAAGCATTGACCCCTATCTGATTGGCAATGCAAGCATCGGATACACCATCAGGCAAAGAATATTCGAAGAACTTTCTGTCACAGCACAAATAAACAATCTATTCAATACCGAATATGAAACAAATGCCTGGGTTTATCGCTATAGCTTTGATGGACAGCCCTATTCCATGGATGGATACTTTCCGCAGGCAGGAATACATGCAATGTTCAGTCTGAACCTAAAGTTGTAAAGAAAATTTAAGGAAACACAAAGCCGGAATAAAAACCGGCTTTTTTTATAATTTTTCATATTGAGTGTGCAGCATATCAATTTGTTGGTAATTTAGCATTGTATTACCGAAATTAATTTTAAAACGAAAAATCATGGTACCAAAAATTTCAACATTGAGCGGTTATATCTTTGAATATCAAAAGAGTATAACGAACCCTACCGGATTCTGGACAAATATTGCCGATACATTCTACTGGCGAAAGAAATGGGATCAGGTGCTGGAATGGGATTTCATAAAAGCCGATGTGAAATGGTTCCGTAATGCGAAGCTTAATATCACAGAAAACATCTTTGAACGTCATCTGTTTCATCGCGGAAATCAGACTGCCATCATCTGGGAGCCCAACGATCCTTCAGAGCAATTTGTTAAACTGACTTATTTTGAGTTGTTCGAAAAGGTCAATCAGTTTGCCAACGTATTGCGCAGCAAAGGAATTGAAAAAGGAGACCGTGTCGCAATTTATATGCCAATGGTACCTGAACTGGTCATTACCATGCTGGCCTGTGCCAGAATCGGCGCAGTGCATTCGGTGATCTTTGCCGGATTCTCGGCCCAATCGCTCGGGGAAAGGCTCATGGATGCAGGAGCAAAACTTCTTGTAACTTCTGACGGTGGTTATCGTGGTTCCAAAACAATCCCAATAAAACAGATCTCCGATGAAGCCATGGAAATGTGCAAATGCGTGAGAACGGCCATCGTTTTGAAACGAACCGGAGAAGATATCCATATGAAAGCCGGCCGAGATGAGTGGTGGCATGATCTGATGGCAGATGCATCGATCAAAGCCGAAGCCGAAATCATGGATGCAGAAGATCCTTTGTTTATTTTATACACCAGTGGCTCCACCGGCAAACCCAAAGGTCTGGTGCATACAATCGGTGGCTATATGGTTTATACAGCCTATACTTTCAGGAATGTTTTCCAGTATGGCGACGGTGATGTATATTTCTGTTCGGCCGATATCGGCTGGATCACAGGTCACTCCTATCTTGTGTATGGTCCGCTCCTCACCGGCGCTACTACGCTCATGTTCGAAGGCATTCCTACATGGCCCGATGCCGGACGTTTTTGGGAAGTTGTCGATAAACATCAGGTGAATCAGTTTTATACTGCACCAACAGCCATTCGTTCGCTCATGGCACTCGGAATGGAGTGGCTCGACGGAAAACATCTCGGTTCGCTCAAAGTACTCGGAACCGTTGGAGAACCAATCAATGAAGAAGCCTGGCACTGGTATCATGACCATATCGGCAAAAACCGCTGTCCCATCGTGGATACCTGGTGGCAAACCGAAACAGGTGGTATTATGATCAGTCCGCTCGCTGGAATTATCCCCACGAAACCCTCTTATGCCACGCTTCCTTTTATGGGAATTCGTCCGGCCATTGTGAATCAGGATGGAAAAGAACTGATGGGAAACAGCGTTGAAGGTAATCTTTGCATCTCATTCCCATGGCCCGGAATGTCACGCACCATCTGGGGCGATCATGAACGCTTCCAGCAAACATATTTCAGTACTTTCCCAAACCTGTATTTTACCGGTGATGGTGTGAAACGCGACGAAGACGGATATTACCGCATTTTGGGTCGTGTGGATGATGTGATCAACGTTTCGGGACATCGTATGGGCACTGCTGAAGTAGAAAATGCGATCAACGAACACCCATTGGTGAACGAATCAGCGGTTGTTGGATTCCCACACGCAATCAAAGGACAGGGAATTTATGCTTTTGTTGTTTGTACTACTTTCAGTACCGGTGGTGAAGAAGGTGTGAGAAACTCCATCCTTTTGGGAGTCAGTAAGTTTATCGGAGGATTTGCGAAACCAGATAAAATATTGTTCGTCAGAGGATTACCAAAAACAAGATCCGGAAAAATCATGCGTCGTATCCTGCGGAAAATCGCAGAAGGACAATACTCCGATTTCGGAGATACCACAACCCTGCTCGATCCAGAAATCGTACAGGAAATTGCTGTGGGTGCACAAAAGCTTGGTTGATTTTGTATTTAAGGTTATTAATTTGAATTTCAATAATTTAATAATTTATTGATTCATAAGTTCAAAGGAAATAATTTCATTTTTGATCTTGTTTTAACAGCTGAAACTGGCTGTAGTTTGTACTTTTGTATTCTAATGAGTTTTGTAAAGAAATGAACCAATCAGTAAACACATGATGAATAAACATATACACCTTTTGATAATCCTGTTGTTTTGCGGAATAATCGGATTTGGGCAGTCGGCTTATTACGATTATGCGTCATCGGACCGGGAGTATGTTTTTAATAACGACTTCATAAACAATGACTTCAACTGGTTTGTTGGTCATTCTGATGACAATTGCAGACACTACAAAATTACCAATGGATATTACGAGATTCAGTCAACTTGCACTTCATTGGCAGTTGCAACCTGGAACAATGACAGCAAGATAAAACTCAACGATTACGACGATTTTGAAATCGAAACATCGGTCATGTTTGTTTCCGGAGAGGAAAACAACGGGAACGGAATTTCCTGGGGAAAATCATCAGAGACAAGTGAATATTATTTTTGCTTTACTGCCAATGGCTATTATGAATTTATCAAATCAGTCGATGGGAAATGGGTTGATATAAAGCCATGGACAACAACAGATTTAATCAAACAGAAGGCATACAACAAATTGACTGTCAGAAAGGTAGATAACACCTACTACTTCTTTATCAATGAATCATTTGTTGGAACCGCTCCTTTTGAGCCTTTATCCGGACAGGGATTATCGATCAAAACAAATCAGAATTCGACCGCGCGATTCGATTATATCAAAATCGCTAAGCTCAAAAAGAAGAAAGGCATCGATATGAATTCGGTATCCGCCATCCTGGGCAAAAACAAATCATCAGCTTATTCAGGTGATTCTCAAAAGCTTGAATCCAGTGAATTTGACAGAATTCCGATTTTCTACAACGACTTCTCCAACAACGATTTCAACTGGTTCACCGGAACACAGGAAAATTGTCGCGACTACACAGTTACATCCGGATATTATGAGTTAACTTCAAGATGTTCAGGTCAATATACTCAGGCATGGTTCAATACTACAGATGATTTCGTCATTGATACAGATCGGGATTTTGAAATAGAAACATCCATCATGTATGTAAAAGGGGAAGATAACAACGGCAACGGAATCAGCTGGGGACAAACCGTTGGACAAGACAGGTTCTATTTCTGTTTCTCGGGAAATGGCATGTTTTACATCGGTAAATCGAAAGATGGAAGCTGGAAAGAACTCAAAACCTGGACAACAAGCAGCACCATCAACCCAAAATCGTATAACATACTGACAATTAATAAGATAAAAGGAGAGTATTTTTTCTATATCAACAAACAGTTGGTTGCAACTTGTCCGTTTGAACCATTTCTTGGCAATGTGATTTCTTTTCAGACGAATCAAAACACTACCATGAGGGTTGATTATGTGCGTATTTCTTATCTTGAAAAGAAGTCTGTTTCCTCAAAAACTATCGCCTTTAAGGGCGAAGATGATCAGTTTTCGGCCAGCCTTCCACCGATTCTTTCGATACAGGACATACAGTTATCTAAAAACCTGCTGAAAGCCGGCGAATCAACTGTTTTATCGGTCACTTTAAAAAATATCGGTGCTGGTGATGCAGAAGGCGTTTACATTAACCTGAATGGTTCACTCACAGGTTTGAACTATCCTTCTAAAAGTAATTTTCCTTTAATCAAAAGCAACGGAGGCACACAAACGATCAATATCAACATCGAAGGTGGAATTGATTTACCAACCTCCGAAGCCCTATTGAAGATTGAAGTTGTTGAACCCAATTTCAGGGTTAAGATTCAGGGGAAACAGCTTCAGTTTCCAACCCGTGAATTTTCTAAACCCGAATTGCTCCTGGCAAAATTTACTGTCAGCGAAAACCTGTCTTCTGATCCCAACAACCAGATTGACATCAATGAACAGATTGATGTGATTTTTGCCTTACAAAACATTGGTCAGGGCGATGCGGAAAATGTAACGATTACAATCGCGAACGATCAGCAGGGCGTGATGTTGCTGGGCGTGGTTGATGCAACAGGAAAGCTGATCCGCCGCAATCCTACCTTCGCCAATATCTCTCCCGGTAAATATGAGACTGTCACATTCCGGTATTTTGTTAACAGTGAATTTGAAAGCAATCAGCTGAATTTCAATGTCTCTGCAACTGAAAAAATGGGTCGCTATTCACTTAAACAATCAAAATCGGTCGAGATCAACAAACAGTTGAAGGAAGAAGGTTATATCAGGCAGGTTGCTGTTAACGATGAACCAGTTCAGGGTAAGGTAATCATCGAGGATATTCCTGATTTTGTGTCGGATGTGAATCAGAATATTCCGGTTTCGACAACAATCGACAACAATACATTTGCTTTGGTGATCGGCAACGAAAACTATAACAAGGAAATTCAGGTGAAGTTTGCGTTGAACGATGCCCGTATCTTCAAACAATACCTCCAGAAAACACTGGGAGTTCCGTCAAACAATATTCATTATATCGAAAATGCAACTTTCGGAGAAATCCTCGACGGAATGAAATGGATAAATGATGTGATCAAGGCTTTCAACGGACAGGCAAAAGTGATTGTCTATTACGCCGGCCATGGCATGCCTGACGAACAGACAAAAAGCGCTTTCCTTCTTCCGGTTGACGGAAATTCACAAAATCCGGCTACAGCTGTTAAACTATCTGATCTGTATAACAAACTTACCGAATACCCGTCCCAATCGGTGATTGTCTTTCTGGACGCCTGTTTCAGCGGGTCGGCACGAGAAGATAAGGGCGGAATGCTTGCCGAGGGTCGTGGTGTAAAAATCAAACCCCGCTCCGACCTATTAAACGGCAATCTGATCGTTTTCAGTGCGGCCACCGGCGATGAAACAGCATTTCCATATTCGGAAAAGCAACACGGAATGTTTACCTATTTCCTGTTGAAGAAACTGAAAGAAAGTCAGGGAAATGTCAGCCTCAGCGACCTCCGTACATATGTCACAACGCAGGTTAGCCAGCAATCAATCGTAGTGAATAAAAAATCACAGACTCCGCAGGTAAACACAAGTCTGGAAGTAAACGATACCTGGCAAAACATAAAACTGAGATAAGCGAAATGGCATTAAATTCAATTTTCAGGTATGGTTTTCTTCTCGTGCTGATCATTTGCACGCGCATCGCTTCAGCACAGGAAATCATTGTGAACGACTATCAGTATACGTATTTCAGCACCGATAAAAGTCCGAAAGAAGCGATCAGATCGGCCATTAGCGAAGCTCTTGTCAATTGTTTGAAAGAGAAGACCCAGGTTCAGATTCAGTCTGTTTCGATGCTGAATACGGTTGAAGAAAACCGTCAGGTGAAAGATGCCTATTACAATCAATTACTTGAATCTACGGCAGGCATCATTCAGCAGTATACGCTCACCGACACGATTCAGGAACTGAACCGCGACGGTGTATTGAAAACACAGCTGATCATGAATGTTGTGATTCTGAAACAGGATGAAGAAAATCTTGAAGGCCTTACAGCCAGCCTCGATAAACAGGAATACAATCATGGTGAAAAAGCAATTCTTTCGGCTTCGGTGATGGTTCCTTCCTATCTGTACATCTTTGATGTTTCGGGGGATACGTATAATCTGATTTACGCTGCTATTGAGCAGCAACCGGCTAACAAGCCCCTTGTGTTCCCAAATGATCGTTTCGAGATGGTAATGGAAAAAAGTAATAATCAGCCAGTTGAGTTTGGAAGCTTGTTTATTATGGCTTCCCAAAAACCAATTGCATTTACCAGCAAGCCGAAATCACTTTATATGGATGCTGTTTCATTCTCCACGGATGAATTCAGAAAGAAAATCAGGCTTCATGGCAGCAAATTCAGCATGGTCTATCTGCAATATGCGATTCGCTAAATCCCCATCAAAAATCAGGATTCATTGATGATTTACAGGATATTCATTCTTTGCTGGCTGCTCTTAACTTCCTTTTCCGGGCCGGAAAGTCAATATCCTTCAGCCCTGAAACAAATTACATTTGGCGATTGCAAATTCAGTCATCCATTTTTTGTTCCGGGAAATCAGAATATCTACTTTGATGTGCTTTGTGACGGTAAAATTTCCATTTGCAGCAGTTCTCCGGACAGCTTTTTGCTGGAAAAATCTGTTTTTGACACAGCTTCGGTCTGGCAAGGAACTTATGATCCGGTCAGAAAGCGACTCATCGCAACGAAAACTGAAAACCAAATCAGCCGTCTGATCTTTGTAAACACTGATAATCAGGTAAAACATTTCCTAAAACGCGATATCCAATCGAAAGAAGCTGATTTCTATCCGGCCTCCAATCTGATGGTGTTTACCGGTAAAACCAGCACCGATGATTACTGGCGTATCTATACTTACGATTTTAAATATGATAATCTGAATCATTTCGACGAACCTCAGACCGATTGCAGCTATCCACGCTGGTCGGCAAAAGGGGAATGGATCAGTTATACGACTTCCGAAAAAGGCAATAACAGGAATTTCATCCGTGTGATGCATTGGTATGGAAAAGAATTTGTCAGGATTAAAGACAGTATTCTGAGCCTTTCCGATGCATGCTGGAGCCCCTCGGGAAACAAAATTGTCTTTACGGCAATTGGTGCCGACAGCTCCTATTTGTTTATGAGTCAGAAAGATGGTTCAAAACGTGAAAAGCTTCTGAGCAGTCCTTGGAAACTTCTTACACCTGATTGGTCACCCGACGGCAGGATGATTGCTTTTACAGTTGAAATGCCCGACAGCAGCAGTCATATATTCGGCCTGTATCCCGATGAGCTTTCAAGCCCGATTTCTCTATCTTTGCAGGCGGAATGAAAGATAATATCCAGATCAAAAACAAGCGCGCGCGCCACGAATACTTCCTCGAAGATTTTCTGACCGCCGGAATCGTGCTCACCGGAACCGAGATCAAGTCGATCAGGGAAGGTAAGGCCACGATCACCGATGCTTATTGCAATTTCGAAAGTGAAGAGCTGTTTGTGAAAGAAATGCATATTGCCGAATACACCCACGGAAGCTACAACAACCACGAAGCCAAACGCGACCGTAAACTCCTGCTTCAACATCGGGAACTGAAGAAACTCAGGACAAAAACCAAAGAAAAAGGCTTCACAATCATACCTACCATGCTGTTTATCAACGATAAAGGCCTGGCAAAACTCGAAATCGCACTGGCGAAAGGAAAACACTTCTACGACAAACGCGAAACACTGAAACAAAAAGATACACAAAGAGAAATGGACCGTTTAAAAATGAGATAATTATGAAAATCAAACTGATAACCTTCGTACTTTTTTTAATGAGCCTTGGCTTACACGCTCAGGAAACCGTAAAATGGATGGCATTTGAAGATGCAGCAGCAAAAATGGATGCCAAACCAAAGAAAATCATCATCGATGTCTATACCGACTGGTGTTCATGGTGCAAGAAAATGGATCAGAATACTTTCTCTGACCCGATCATTGCCGCCTATATGAACAAGTTCTTCTATTCTGTAAAATTCAATGCCGAATGCAATGACACCATCGTTTTCAAGGAAAAGAATTTCATCAACCGCAACCTTGTAGAAAAACGCAGCGCCCATGATTTTGCCAAAGCAATCCTTCAGGGAAAGATGTCGTATCCTTCCTATGTGCTGATGGATGAAAAATTCAACATCATCACGGTCATTCCTGGATATGCAACTCCCGAAAAATTCGAACCCCTCCTGCACTTTTTTGCTACAGAAAGTTACAAAACGACTGAATGGGCTGATTACAGTGCCTCGTTCAAGGGAAGCTACCCAGTCACAGAAAAGAAGTAAGCATATTCTTTTCCGGCATACAAACCAAATTCAATACTTTTGCCCTCAAATGAGCATGGGCATCCCAATGAAAAAAATCCATTAACTGAAGCAAGATGAAATTTCTGAATACCGTCATTACAGGCACCGGCAGCTATATCCCAACAAGAATAATTGACAACAGCAGATTTGTTAAACAAGTCTTTTTCGAAAAAGATCAAACCATTATTGATAGTCCGGGTGAAGAAGTGACCCGTAAATTCCGCGATATCACAGGGATTTATGAGCGCCGCTGGGTATCTAAAGATCTGAATAATTCGGATATGGCAGCCATGGCAGCAAAAGCAGCCATTGAAAATGCAGGTATAGATCCCGAAACCATTGATCAGATTATAGTTGCACAGAATTTTGGTGATGTAATCAAAGGAAGTATTCAGACAGATTTACTCCCAAGCATTTCCTCCAGAGTGAAACATATTCTCGGAATTCAGAACCCATCATGCATTCCGTACGACATCACATTTGGTTGTCCGGGCTGGGTACAGGGCATGATTCAGGCCGATTCATTCATCCGTTCAGGACTCGCAAAACGCTGCCTTGTAATAGGTTCCGAAACGCTTTCACGCGTGGTTGATATTTATGACCGCGATACCATGATCTTCTCCGACGGAGCTGGTGCTGTGATTTTTGAAGGTATCGAATCAGATGAAAGAACCGGATTCCTCGCATCTTCATTCATGTCGCACACCAACGAAGAAGCTTATTATCTCTATTTCGGAAAATCGAATTCGCCTGAAGCAGAAGACGATACACGTTATATTAAGATGCATGGACGGAAGATTTACGAATACTCACTGAACAATGTTCCGGGCGCCATGAAAGCCGCTCTCGATAAATCAGGTATTGCGATCGAAGATGTAAAAAAAGTGATCATCCATCAGGCAAACGAAAAAATGGACGAAGCCATCGTGCAGCGCTTCTTCAGACAGTACAAAATGAAGATTGATACTGCAACAGTGATGCCGATGAATATTCAGACACTTGGAAACAGTTCTGTTGCCACCGTGCCTACGCTCTATGATATGCTGCTAAAAGGGCAGATCGAAAATCACAATATTCAGCAAGGTGATATTCTCATTTTTGCTTCAGTCGGTGCAGGAATGAATATCAATGCCTTTATTTATAAGCAATAATCGCGGGTCAGAACAATAATTCCGGGATTCCGTCATTATAACAGAAACCTTAAACGGATGAAAAGAAATGTTTTAGTTCTGGGTGCAAGCACCAATACAAGCCGGTTTTCCTATCTGGCAATCACCAAATTGCTGCGTTACGGTCATGAAGTTCATGCCATAGCTCCTCGTCAGGGGAAAATTGAAGATGTAATTTTCGATACTGAGCAGATTGAATATCAGAATATTGACACGGTTACACTTTACCTTTCGGCACCCAATCAGGCAAGTTATTACGACTACATCTTAAAACTGAAACCTGAACGTGTCATTTTCAATCCGGGAACAGAGAATCCTGAACTGGAAAGTTTACTTGAGGAGAACAAAATTGAAGCAATTCAAAACTGCACCCTGGTGATGCTCGATGCCGGAATATTCTGATTATCAAAACGATTTGCTAAATTTGCACAAAACATATGATATGTTAAAACCCGGTACACAATTCTACAAACAGGCATGGATGCTGCTGCTGATTTTGCTTTCAGTAACTGCAACTGCTCAAATCAACTGTACCATCACAGCAGATGTGAATATGCCCGCCTGTAAAGGTACTTTTGTCAACCTGAGTGTTCCATTCAACAATGATTATCTTTACTCTTGGTCTCCGGGTGGTGAAACCACTTCCGAAATTGTTGTAAAAGCCACGCAAACAATCACTTATCAGGTTACAGTCACCAGTCAGTCGACCTCGGATGTTTGTATCAGCGATCCGTTTGTTTTAGATATCAGGCCCACTTTCGACATTGCTTTTGAACAAATACAGCTCACCTGCAGCAACGGTGACGAAGACAATGGAAACAATGCCATGCTGAAGGCAACAGCCAGCGGTGAAGGAAGTCCTTATACCTATTTGTGGAATGTTCGCCCGATTCAGATCGCTCCCGACAATCCATCACTGGCCATTGGTTTAAAAGCCCACCTCTGGTATTTCATTGATATTGAAAGCAGTAATGGCTGTATGCAGCGTGATTCCGTTTTCAC
>CAZVKW010000057.1:0-2620 GCA_964627945.1 uncultured Lentimicrobiaceae bacterium | reverse complement strand
ACTGGGACGGCGGTGATCTGAAAGACGGAGTGTACTTTTATGTGCTTCATTGCGAAGGTATTAAAAGCAATGAGACCTTCAAAGGGTCCATCACCATCTTCGACAAAAAATAATCCCCTTTCGCTTATGCTTTTTTCCGGTATATTTGCCGCATGAAAAACCCTGTTTTCAGAATTTTTCCTTCTCTTTTGCTCTCTGCATCAGCATTCTGGCTGATTCTCATGTTTTCGGCATGTGGTCAATCCGGAGATCCTGTTTCCACAGGAATGGTGCATAATCCGGTATCGGCATCAGGCAGTTCAGATGAGGCCATGCCTGTGATCAGTTTTACAAAAACCGAGCATGATTTCGGACAATTAATCCAGGGGGAAAAGCTGAGTTGTGTTTTCAGATTCAGCAATACCGGCAAAGCTGATCTATTGATTGCCAAAGTGAGTACCAGCTGCGGCTGTACAGCTACAGAATATTCGAAAGAACCAATCCCGCCGGGTGGCGAAGGAAAAATCGAAATCACTTTCGATAGCGGCCACCAGCGTGGCATTCAAAATAAAACCATTACCGTTTTAACAAACACAAAACCCTCGTCTACTGTGCTCAGAATCAAGGCACAGATAGCAAATCCTGAAACAAATTAACACGTATAATCCTATGAATCTTTTAAGTATTCTTTTAATGGCTCCACCTGCCGAAGGTCAACAAGGTGGCGGACTCATGTCGTTTCTGCCCTTAGTGCTCATCATGGTTGTTTTCTTTTTCTTCTTCATCCGTCCACAGATGAAAAAGGCCAAAGAACAGAAAAAGTTCCGTGAAGCTCTGAAAAAAGGCGACAAAGTGATAACCATCGGTGGCATGCACGGCAAAGTGTATGAAGTGAAGGAAAACACACTCATGGTTGAGATTGCCAACGACGTGCGCGTCGAACTCGAAAAAAGCGCCGTTGTGAATGATGCGTCCCAGGTGGGACAAAACAAATAATACCGATGTGGTATCTGTAATAGTCCAAATAAATTGGACTTTAACAGCTACCCAATCGGCATTATACCTGATTACTATCGGTATATTAAATTCCATTAGGTATAAGATCAAGCCGGTTTATCCGGCTTTTTTTTTCGATTCCTGAAAAGCATTGCGTAGATTTGTATCCGGACTGAATGATGACGTCATGAAAAAATACGGGATACCTGAAAACCGGCAAATAAGACCGAATACTACAAAACGCAAACTCCTGCGCTTTTTGTTCTTTGTACTGCTTTCCGGTCTGTTCTGGCTAACCGTGAAACTATCCAACGATTTCACGGTCACCTGCAATTATAAACTCAGCTTAACTGATGTTCCGCCCGAATACTGGCTGATCCAGACTGAAGCTTTTCCGCTGAGGGTGATCGTAACAACCAATGGATTCAATCTGCTCAAAAACAATTTTATCCGTGAGGATTCGCGCGATCTGGATGTCTCGCTCATTACGGTTCCTTACCGCAAACTCAGCAAGAACCAGTATTATATTCTGGTGCAGAACATCTTCCCGGTGATTGCGGCCGATCTTGGAGTGCAGGAGTCTGATATACAGACCAATGAATCAGAAATACATTTCGATCTCGAGGGACAACTTTCGGTGGATGTTCCGGTGATTCTGCGTCAGAAAATCGAATACAAACAGCAATATGGACCTTATGGTCCGGCGAAAATAGATCCGGAATTTGTTAAAGTGTATGGTGCACGCAGTGTACTTGATACTTTGTCAGGTGTGTATACGGAAACAATCCTGATCAAGGAAGCCGATCAGTCCTTTGTGCGAAAAGTGAAACTTGATCTGAACCCCAAACAGATTGTAGCCGAGATTCCCGAAGTAATGGTGGAACAACAGGTTGAAAAATTCACCGAAAACTCCCTTCAGATACCAATTCTGAAACCGCTGAATTCTAAAATCAAACTCTTTCCCGAAACAGCGACAGTCTATTTTCAGGTGGCCATGAAAGATTATAAGCTATTGAATCCCAATCATTTTACCATCTACGCTGATACAACAGGCATTAAAGGCAAAATGAAATATCTGCCGCTTCAAATGATTAATTCACCCGAAAACATTCGCTTCAGCAGAATAGAACCCAATCAGGTGGAATACCTGATTATGAATTGATTGTATGAAAAAAATCGGCATCACCGGCAATATCGGAAGCGGCAAAAGTTTGGTCTGCAGCATCTTCGAACAATTGAAAGTTCCGGTGTTTTATGCTGACTCAGAGGCAAAAAAACTATACAGCGAAGCCGATATCTACGCACAAATGACTGCCAGATTCGGTACTGGTATTTATCAGTCCGACAAATCCATTCTCCCGGCAAAACTTGGTCAAATCATTTTTGGCAACGAAGAGCATCGCCATTTTGTGACCTCTATTCTCTACCCTGCCCTGCATGAACGCTATGCGGAATGGCTGAAAGAAAATGAAACAGCAGATTATATTCTGTATGAAGCCGCCATTCTTTTCGAAACCGGCAACAACAGCCTTTTTGATGCCATGATCGTGGTGGATGCTCCAATAGCTTTGCGACTTCAGCGTGTGATGCTTCGCGACGGATCGAATGAAAAGGAAGTTCTCGAAAAAATGAAACTGCAATGGTC
>CAZVKW010000056.1:0-19725 GCA_964627945.1 uncultured Lentimicrobiaceae bacterium | reverse complement strand
TATAAATTAGTTCTCAAACTGTATTCATAAACCAATTTATATTTCAGCCCGGAGTATTACTTGCTGATTTCGGAAGCATTGATAAAAATAATTTACACTTCAAAAACTGAATATTCAATTTATTTGAAAGATATTTCGTCTTTATAGTATCAATTTTGCTTTCCTTTTTAAATTAAATTATTGAATATGAATTAGTTAATATATTATTTCTTTCGTTTTTGTATAACAATACTTCGCGCTTCCCACATCCCACTTCCAAGCCTTTAAAAAAAATTCACATATTTTCGTTAATATTTTAAGAGAAAACACTTGTTTGGTATAAAAAACTTTTTACCTTTGCAGCCCCAATTCGTTGGGAAACATAAAGTAACTGAGAATTACATAGTTAAGGAACCTGACAAGCTTAACCGTTATAGGTTCGATCGCGGAGGCCACAAAGCCGTTCATCAAAATAGGCTTCCGTGAGGTTAAAAAGACCCTCTTCCAAGGGCTTTTCACCTTCCTTATACTGTTTATTTCACCCACTTTGCGTTTTTTTTGAAAGAGAACTTGTTCTTTTAGAAATTAATAGTACTTTTGCACTCCCAAAAATGGAGTAACATATAACAAACTAAACAGTATAAAATGCCTACTATTCAGCAATTAGTTCGCAAGGGACGTCAGAAACTGGTCGACAAAAGTAAGTCGCCTGCACTCGATTCGTGTCCTCAACGTCGTGGAGTATGCGTGAGAGTGTACACCACCACACCTAAAAAGCCGAATTCAGCTATGCGTAAAGTAGCCAGGGTTCGTCTTACCAACACGAAAGAAGTGAATGCATACATCCCTGGTGAAGGCCACAATCTTCAGGAACACTCCATCGTGATGATCCGCGGAGGTCGTGTGAAAGACCTTCCTGGTGTACGTTATCATATTATCCGTGGTGCACTCGACACTTCAGGTGTTAGCGGCCGCAGCCAGAGAAGATCCAAATATGGTACAAAACGTCCGAAAGTAAAAGGTGGAGCTGCCGCAGCACCAGCAAAGAAAAAATAGTTTAAGACTAAGAATTTTCAGCAATGAGAAAAGCGAAACCAAAAAAAAGAATTATTCTTCCCGATCCAAAATTCAGTGATGTTTTGGTTACCAAGTTCGTCAATAATATGATGTACGAAGGCAAGAAGAATGTCGCTTATGAAATTTTCTACGAAGCCATGGATATCGTAGGTCAGAAAAGCGGAGAAGACAGTGTTGAAGTATGGAAAAAAGCGCTGGCCAATGTAACCCCGGCAGTTGAAGTACGCAGCCGCCGTATTGGTGGAGCTACATTTCAGATTCCTTCCGAGATCAGAGCTAATCGTAAAATGTCGATCGGTATGAAAAACCTGATCGGTTATGCACGTAAACGCCATGAAAAATCGATGGGACAGAAATTAGCCGGTGAAATTCTCGCCGCTTATAAAGAAGAAGGTTCGGCATACAAGAAAAAGGAAGATACCCATCGTATGGCCGAAGCAAACAAAGCATTCTCACATTTCAGATTCTAATTAAAAATCAAACAGCGAAGGAGCAACGATGGCCATTGACCAAAATATAGCACTTAACAAATTGCAGCTTACACGCAATATCGGCATTATGGCCCATATTGATGCCGGTAAGACTACAACGACTGAGCGCATTTTGTATTATACGGGTCGTAGCCATAAAATTGGTGAAGTTCACGAAGGCGCAGCTACTATGGACTGGATGGTTCAGGAGCAGGAACGTGGTATCACCATTACTTCAGCGGCTACGACTGTTTTTTGGGATTACAGGAACGAAAAGTTCAAAATCAATATTATTGACACCCCCGGCCACGTTGATTTCACCGTGGAAGTGGAACGCTCCCTCCGCGTATTGGATGGCGCTGTTGCACTTTTCTGTGCCGTTGGTGGTGTTGAACCTCAGTCAGAGACCGTTTGGCGTCAGGCTGATAAATATAAAGTACCCCGTTTGTGCTTCATCAATAAGATGGACCGCTCGGGCGCAGATTTCTTCAGCGTATTGACACAGATTCGTGAACGTCTCGGCGCAAACCCGATTCCGCTTCAGATTCCAATTGGTGAAGAAGATACTTTCAAAGGCATTGTCGATCTGATCCGGAACAAAGCATTTGTTTGGGACGACAGTTCAAAAGGCGTGGTGATGGTAGAAATACCAATTCCGGCTGACCTTGTTGAAGTAGTTGAAGAATATCGTTTGAAACTGATCGAAAGCGTTGCAGAAGAAAGCGACGTACTTCTCGAGAAGTTTATGGACGATCCGAATAGTATTACCGAGGATGAAATCATCTATCAAATCCGCAAAGCTACCATTGAGATGCGTATCTCACCGGTAATGTGCGGAGCTTCATTTAAAAATAAAGGTGTTCAGACCCTTCTCGATGGTGTTGTGCAGTTCCTGCCCAGCCCGCTTGATGTTGATGCTGTTCATGGAATCAATCCTGATTCTGAAGAAGATGAAATAAGAATGGTGGATCCATCTGAACCTTTCAGTGCCCTCGCTTTCAAGATTGCAACTGATCCTTTTGTAGGACGTATTGCTTTCTTCCGCGTTTATTCTGGTACACTGGAAGCAGGTTCTTATGTTTTCAATGCCTCAACCGGCAAGAAAGAACGTATTTCACGTATCATGCAGATGCATGCCAACAAACAGAATCCGCTCGACCGCATTGAAGCCGGTGATATCGGAGCTGCCGTTGGTTTTAAAACCATCCGTACAGGTGATACTCTCTGTGATGAAAACAAGCCGATTATTCTTGAGTCAATGACTTTCCCCGAGCCGGTTATCAGTATCTCTATCGAGCCTAAAACACAGGCTGATATGGACAAGATGTCGATGGCTTTGGCTAAACTTGCTGAAGAAGATCCTACGTTTAAAGTACGCACAGATGAAGATTCAGGACAGACCATTATTTCAGGTATGGGTGAATTGCATCTGGAGATCCTTGTTGACCGCATGAAACGTGAGTTTAAAGTGGAGTGTAACCAGGGTCGTCCACAGGTTGCTTATAAAGAAGCACTTGTTGGCCGTGCAACACACCGTGAAGTATACAAGAAACAGACTGGTGGTCGTGGTAAGTTCGCTGATATTCAGTTTGAGATCGGACCAGCTGACGAAAATGTAATCGGTCTGCAGTTTGTTGACGAAGTAAAAGGTGGAAATATCCCACGTGAATATATTCCTGCTATCCAGAAAGGATTCAGGGAATCAATGTCGAATGGCGTTTTGGCCGGTTTCTCGCTCGATAGCATGAAAGTTCGATTGATTGATGGTTCTTTCCACGCGGTGGATTCAGATTCATTGTCATTTGAAATGGCTGCCCGAATGGGTTTCAAGGAATCCTGCCGCAAAGCAAAATCTGTTTTACTTGAGCCAATCATGAAGGTTGAAGTAAATGTACCGGATGATTATATCGGTGACATTACCGGTGACCTGAACAAACGCAGAGCCCTTGTTCGCGAGGTTGCTGCCAAGATCGGACTGCAGGTTGTGAAAGCAGATGTACCATTGTCAGAAATGTTTGGTTATGTAACCGTGTTGCGTTCACTGTCTTCGGGCAGAGCAAATTCAAGCATGGAGTTCAGCCACTATAGCCCTGCACCCGAAAGTATTGCTGAAGGTGTGATCAACAAAGCAAAAGGAATTACTAAATAGTTAACTACACAAATAATTCTTAACGTGAATACAAGGATTAGAATTAAACTAAAGTCGTACGATCACAATCTGGTTGATAAGTCAGCCGAGAAGATCGTCAAAACCATCAAGACGACCGGTGCGGTTGTTAGTGGTCCAATTCCACTTCCAACTGACAAGAAGATTTATACCGTCTTGCGTTCCACATTCGTTCACAAAAAATCGAGGGAACAATTCGAGATTTCGTCTTACAAAAGACTGCTCGATATTTACAGCTCGACTTCACAAACCATCGACGCCCTGATGAAACTGGAACTGCCTAGTGGTGTTGAAGTAGAAATCAAAGTGTGACCCCTTGCGGTTGAATCACGACATTAAAAAAGAATAGAACCATGTCAGGAATACTTGGAAAAAAAATTGGAATGACCAGCGTGTATGATGGTAACGGGAAAAACATCCCGGTGACTGTTATTGAAGCAGGTCCGTGTGTCGTTACCCAGATCAGAACACTGGAAAAAGACGGTTACGAGGCTGTGCAGCTATCATTCGACGAAAAGAAAGAAAAGAATACTCCGGGAGCAATGAAAGGCCACTTTAAGAAAGCCGGCACAACTCCTAAACGTCTGGTATCGGAATTTACCCGTTTCGAACAACGCAAAACACATGGTGAAGTGGTTACCGTTGAGGTATTCATAGAAGGTGAATTTGTTGACGTTGTTGGAGTAAGTAAAGGAAAAGGTTTTCAGGGTGTTGTTCGCCGTCACGGTTTTGCCGGTGTAGGTGATGCAACTCACGGACAACATAACCGTTTGCGTGCCCCGGGTTCGGTAGGTGCTTCATCATGGCCTTCACGCGTATTCAAAGGAATGCGTATGGCTGGCCGCATGGGTGGAAAACGCGTTAAATTGATCAATCTTCAGATCATAAAGATTATTCCAGAGAAGAATCTTTTGCTTGTCAAAGGTGCAGTTCCGGGAGCAAAACAGGGATATTTAAAAATTGAAAGATGGAATTAGTAGTTCATAAGATCAGCGGAGAAGCAACTGGCAAAAAAGTTCAGTTGAACGACGAGGTTTTTGGCATCGAGCCAAACGACCACGCAATTTATCTCGACACGAAACAATACCTTGCTAACCAGCGTCAGGGAACACATAAGTCGAAAGAACGCAGCGAGATCAGTGGAAGTACCAAGAAAGTTAAAAAACAAAAAGGTACAGGTACAGCTCGTTACGGTGATGTTAACTCACCTGTTTTCAAAGGTGGGGGTCGTGTTTTTGGCCCAAAACCACGCGACTATGGTTTCAAACTCAATAAGAAACTGAAGCGTCTGGCCCGTAAATCGGCACTTTCGTACAAAGCACTTGATCAGCAGATTATTGTTCTGGAAGATTTCACCTTTGAAGCACCCAAAACAAAGAATTTTAAAGCCATCCTTGATAATTTCAAGGTAGATTACAGCAGATCACTGTTTGTAATGCCGGCCGCCGATGCAAACGTTGTTTTGTCCTCGCGCAACATACAAAGAACAAAAGTAACTACCGTGGGTAGTCTCAATACATTCGACATCCTGAACGCTACCAAGCTGTTTGTGTCGGAAAGTTCGCTCAAGACCCTCGAAGAATTACTTGCATAAGTTAACAACATTAAATCGCTCAAGACGATGAATATCATTGTAAAACCGGTTATTACGGAGAAGATGACTGCCATAAGCGAAAAGCTTCACCGGTATGGATTTATTGTGGACAGACGCGCCAACAAGATTCAGATCAAACAAGCCGTAAAAGAATTATACGGAGTTGAGGTGCAATCTGTAAACACAATCAATTATGCTGGCAAGCTGAAATCACGCTTTACGAAAACAGGCGTTATTGCCGGCAGAACAAACGCTTTCAAAAAAGCAATTGTTACTTTGGCTGAAGGTGAAACTATTGATTTTTTTAGCAACATTTAGATAAATGGCTTTAAAGAAATATAAACCAACGACCCCAGGTCAGCGCTTTAAAATCATAAGCGCATTTGATGAGATTACCACAGACACTCCGGAAAAGTCGTTACTGGCTCCGATGTCGAATACAGGTGGACGTAATAAAGATGGTAAGATGACCATCCGCAATGTTGGCGGCGGTCATAAGCAGAAATACCGTATTATCGACTTCAAACGCGATAAAGAAGGTATTCCGGCTACGGTTAAAACGATCGAATATGATCCGAACCGTACCTCACGCATTGCCCTTCTGAACTATGTCGACGGTGAAAAAAGGTATATCATTGCTCCCAATGGTCTTAAAGTTGGACAGGAAATTATTTCGGGCAAGGGAGTTAGCCCGAGTGTAGGAAACACCATGTATCTGAGTGAAGTGCCTTTCGGAACTGTTGTTCATAACATTGAACTTCGTCCCGGTCAGGGAGCCAAAATGGCCCGCAGCGCAGGAACTTACGCCCAGCTGATGTCACGCGACGGAAAGTTTGCTATCCTGCGTATGCCAAGTGGTGAAACCCGTATGATCCTTCAGACATGCAAAGCAACCATCGGTATCGTTTCAAATACTGATCATAACCTCGAAAAATCAGGAAAAGCAGGTCGTAGCCGTTGGTTAGGACGTCGCCCAAGAGTGAGAGCCGTTGTTATGAACCCTGTCGATCACCCAATGGGTGGTGGTGAAGGAAGAGCAACCGGTGGACATCCGCGCTCACGTAAAGGCATCCCGGCAAAGGGTTATAAGACACGCGCCAGGAAAAATGCTTCTGACCGATACATCATCGAAAGAAGAAAGAAATAGTGATTAACCAGGAGAATTAAAAGTCAAGCAATGAGTCGTTCACTAAAAAAAGGTCCATATATCCATTTCAAACTTGAAAAGAAAGTCATGGATAATGTTGAATCGGGAAAGAAAACCGTCATCAAAACCTGGTCACGTGCTTCAATGATCGCGCCTGAGTTTGTAGGCCAGACCATCGCCGTGCATAACGGGAACAAATTCATACCTGTTTATGTCACAGAAAACATGGTAGGTCATAAGTTGGGAGAATTTGCCCCGACACGTATTTTCCGCGGTCATGCCGGTAAAAAAGATAAAGGTAAAAAATAAAGAATTTTAAGCAATGGGAGCTAGAAAACATAACAAAGCAGAGGCACGCAAAGAGGCCAACAAAACGCACTTCATGGCGAAATTGGAGAATGTGCCCACTTCACCCCGTAAGATGCGCCTTGTAGCCGACCTGGTTAGAGGAATGAAGGTAGAGCTGGCTATACATGCCCTACAATTTTCAAAGAAAGAAGCTTCTAACAGGGTGTACAAACTCCTGCGCTCTGCTATCGCTAACTGGGAAGCCAAAAATGCCGGTTCCCGTATCGAAGACAGTAACCTGTTTATTCAGGAAATCTTTGTCGATAGCGGCCGAATGCTGAAACGTGTTCAGCCTGCACCACAGGGTCGTGCACACCGGGTACGTAAACGCTCGAACCATGTAACCCTGGTTTTAGGTAGCAGAACCCGCAAAGAAGAATAAACGTAAGACAGAAATCAGTTAAGATATAATTGAATGGGACAGAAAACGAATCCAATAGGTCTAAGGTTAGGAATCATCAAAGGATGGGATTCCATCTGGTACGGTGGAAGAGACTTTTCAGGTAAACTCGTCGAAGACGATAAAATCCGTAAATATCTCAACGCCCGTCTCGGAAAAGCCGGCATATCGAAGATCAATATCGAGCGCAGCCTGAAGCTTGTAACCGTTACAATTTCAACAGCCCGCCCGGGAATGATTATCGGAAAAGGCGGTCAGGAAGTTGACAAGCTGAAAGAAGAGTTGAAAAAACTCACTGGTAAAGAAGTTCAGATCAACATCAATGAGATCAAACGCCCTGAACTGGATGCTTATATCGTAGGAGCAACCATTGCAAAACAGATTGAAGGCCGTATTTCATTCCGTCGCGCAATCAAAACTGCTATCACATCAAGTATGCGTATCGGTGCCGAAGGGATTAAGGTTATGATTTCAGGTCGCGTGGGCGGAGCCGAAATGGCACGTCGCGAAACCTACAAAGAAGGCCGTATCCCATTGCATACCCTGCGTGCTGATATCGACTATGCCCTGGTGGAAGCTCATACAACCTACGGACGTATCGGAATCAAAGTATGGATTTGCAAAGGTGAAATTTATGGAAAGCCTGAACTCGTTCCAAGCACTGTAGGTGGTGGAATCAAAAAACAGGCAGCCCCAAGTAAACCAGCCGGCAACGCTCCACGCCAGAGAAGACGTAAATAAGAATAATTTCAATCAAAATACCTAAGTAACAATGTTACAGCCGAAAAAGACAAAGTTCAGAAGACACCAGAAAGGCAAAATGAAAGGTCTGTCACAACGTGGCAACCAGCTCGCCTTCGGTACTTTCGGAATCAAAACACTGGAAGAAGCATGGCTTACCGGCCGTCAGATAGAAGCAGCCCGTCAGGCCGTTACCCGTTATATGAAACGTGAAGGTCAGATCTGGATCAGAATTTTCCCAGATAAGCCAGTAACGAAAAAACCTGCCGAAGTACGTATGGGTAAGGGTAAGGGAGCACCGGAATATTTCGTGGCACCTGTATCACCGGGACGTATTTTGTTTGAAGCCGAAGGCGTGCCGTTGGCTGTAGCAAAGGAAGCCCTCCGCCTCGCTGCTCAGAAATTACCTGTTACAACCAAATTCGTAGTCAGTAGAGATTACGTAGAAGTAAATCAATAATGCAATGAAACAAGAAGTAATCAGAGAGTTAAGCACTCCGGATCTGACTGAACGCCTCGAGGAGGAAAGTAAGCAATTGGTTCGTTTGAAACTCAACCACGCAGTTTCACCGCTCGAAAACCCAAATAAAATCCGCGCTTACCGCAGAACAGTGGCAAGGATTAAAACCGAGCTCAGAAAACGCGAGTTGGAAGCAAATAACAAAAAATAAGGACTAGTAGAACGATGGAAACCAGAAATCTAAGAAAAGAAAGAGTAGGCGTGGTGGTCAGTAATAAGATGAATAAATCTATTACTGTCGAGATCGAACGCCGTGTGAAACATCCTATCTACGGTAAGTTTGTGAAGAAAACCAGCCGTTTCATGGCTCATGACGAAACGAACGACTGCCATATCGGCGATACCGTTCGTATCCAGGAGACCCGTCCTTTGAGCAAGAACAAATGTTGGAGATTGGTTGAAATAATCGAAAGGGCTAAGTAATATGATACAGCAAGAATCAAGACTGACAGTAGCCGACAACAGTGGTGCCAAAGAAGTTCTTTGCATCAGGGTGTTGGGTGGTACAGGCAAACGTTATGCCCGCATTGGCGATCAGATCGTTGTAGCCGTAAAAAATGCACTTCCCAGCGGTAACGTTAAAAAAGGCGCCGTGGTAAAAGCAGTAGTTGTTCGTACCAAGAAAGAGACCCGCCGCAACGATGGTTCATACATCCGTTTCGAAGACAATGCCGTAGTGTTGCTCAACAACGCCGGTGAAATGGTCGGAACACGTATCTTCGGTCCAGTTGCCCGCGAACTCAGGGAAAAGCAATATATGAAAATCGTTTCGCTTGCACCTGAAGTGCTTTAATTAAGAAAGGAAACAGAACCATGAATAAGTTGCACATAAAAAAAGGCGATAGCGTTGTTGTCATCGCCGGTGATCATAAAGGCGACCAGGGTAAGGTGCTCATCGTTGATGTTGAGAAAAACAGGGCCATCGTTGAAGGCGTTAACCTTGTTTCGAAACACACACGTCCGAATGCCAAAAACCCTCAGGGAGGTATTCTGAAAAAAGAAGCTCCCGTACATGTATCAAACCTTAAAATAGTTGATTCTAAAGGAAAACCTACACGTATTGGTCGTAAAATCAACGAAAAAACAGGAAAATCAGTACGTTATTCAAAAAAGACAGGGGAGGTTATTAAGTAATGAACTATCAGCCCAGATTAAAAGTACAATACAAGAGCGATATCGTGCCTGCTCTCCAGAAACAGTTTGAATACAAAACTGTGATGCAGGTTCCACGCTTGGTCAAAATCTCGCTTAACCAGGGTATTGGTGCAGCCTTAACCGATAAAAAACTGATCGATTACGGTGTGGATGAGATGACTAATATTTCAGGACAGAAAGCCGTTCCAACAATTTCGAAGAAAGATATCTCGAACTTTAAACTCCGTAAAGGAAGCCCTGTAGGTGTGCGCGTTACACTTCGTGGTGACAAAATGTACGAGTTTCTCGAAAGACTGATCGCAGTTGCATTGCCCCGCGTAAGAGACTTCCGTGGTATCAATGACAAAGGATTTGACGGTCGTGGAAACTATAGCTTCGGTGTTACCGAACAGATCATCTTCCCCGAAATCGACATCGATAAGGTGAATAAAATCAACGGCATGGACATTACTTTCGTAACAACAGCCAGAACCGATCAGGAAGCGATGGCACTGCTTAAAGAATTCGGTCTGCCTTTTAAAAATCAAAAAAAATCGTAAGACATGGCAAAAGAGTCAATGAAAGCGCGTGAGCGTAAAAGACAAAAAATGGTTGAAAAGTATGCTGCAAAACGCACTGCCCTCAAAGCAGCAGGCGATTACGAAGCCTTGCAGAAACTTCCATTGAACGCCTCTCCGGTTCGTCTTCACAACCGTTGCCAGTTAACAGGACGCCCAAAAGGATATATGAGGCAGTTTGGAATTTCCCGTATCAATTTCAGGGAAATGGCCCTCAAAGGATTGATCCCGGGTGTTAAAAAATCAAGTTGGTAGTAAATAATAATCTCAGCAGACAATGAATACTGATCCGATAGCAGATTATCTGACACGAGTACGGAATGCGGTTGCGGCGAAGCATAGAATCGTCGAAGTACCCGCTTCGAACGTAAAGAAAGCCATCACAAAAATTTTATTTGAAAAAGGATATATCCTCAATTATAAATTTGAAGATGACGACAAACAAGGCACTATTAAAATTGCCCTTAAGTATCACCCTGTAAGCAAAATGCCTGCACTTACCTCACTTGAACGTGTTTCACGTCCTGGTTTACGTAAGTATATCCATACCGAAAACATGCCTCGCGTATTAAACGGTCTTGGAATCGCCATCATCTCCACATCACAGGGAATGATGACCGACAAAGAAGCCAGTCGCCTGCATATTGGTGGTGAAGTTTTGTGTTATATCAGTTAAATTACAGGAGACCCGATCCATGTCAAGAATAGGTAAATTACCCATCGAGTTGCCTGCCGGAGTTACGGTGAACGTTTCGAAAGATTATGTCGTAACCGCGAAAGGACCAATGGGCGAGCTTACACAGCAGATTGATAATGCAGTGGAAGTGAAAACAGAAGGAAATATTTTGATTGTTGAACGCGCTTCAGAAAGCATTGAACACCGCTCAAAACACGGACTTTACCGCGCCATCATTAACAATATGGTGAAAGGTGTATCAACCGGTTTTCAGAGTGTTCAGGAACTGGTAGGTGTTGGTTACAAAGCTGATGCCAAGGGACAGGTTCTCGAACTTGCACTCGGTTTCTCACACAACGTGTTCTTTGAATTACCCCCTGAAATTAAGATCGAGACTGTTACCGAAAGAGGTAAAAATCCGGTCATCAAAATGAGCTGTGCAGATAAGCAATTGCTCGGTCAGGTGGCAGCAAAGATCAGATCATTTAGAAAACCAGAACCTTACAAAGGTAAAGGTATCCGTTTCCAGGGTGAAGTACTGCGCCGCAAAGCCGGTAAAACAGCCGGGAAATAGTTTTAAATAAAAAACGAGAATAATTTCATCAGAGATGGCTATAAAGAATAAGAAAAGCGAAAGAAGAATCAGCATTAAAAAGAGGATCAGAGGAATCATTAGTGGTTCTGCAGTCCGCCCGAGAATGACTGTATTCAGAAGCAACAAACAAATCTATGTTCAATTGATCGACGATGCAACTGGTCGTACCATGACCGCTGCAGGATCACATGAAAAAGGTGTTGCAGAACAAAAAGTTACCAAGATCGAACAGGCCAAACTTGTTGGTACACTGATAGCCGAAAAAGCACTGGCCGCCGGAATTTCCGAAGTAGTGTTCGATCGCAATGGTTATTTGTATCACGGAAGGGTTAAATCATTGGCTGAAGCAGCTCGTGAAGGAGGATTAAAATTCTAGAAAACTATGTCAGACGTAAACGTAAAAAGAGTAAAATCCAGCGAAATCGAATTTAAAGATCGATTGGTTAGCATCCAACGCGTTACCAAGGTAACAAAGGGTGGACGCACTTTCAGCTTCTCGGCCATCGTGGTTGTAGGTAACGAAAATGGTGTAGTTGGTTATGGTCTTGGCAAGGCAAAGGAAGTTACTGCTGCCATCGCCAAAGGAATCGACGATGCTAAGAAAAATCTTGTTAAGGTACCGGTTCTGAAAGGAACTATTCCTCACGAACAGTATGGTAAATATAGTGGCGCTTTGGTATTTCTGAAACCTGCATCGGCCGGTACAGGAGTTATCGCAGGTGGTGCTATGCGTGCAGTATTGGAAAGTGTTGGTGTGAGAGACGTATTGGCCAAATCAAAAGGCTCATCCAATCCTCACTCTGTAGTGAAAGCTACCTTCAATGCCCTCACACAATTGCGCGATGCTTATACCGTTGCTCAGGTTAGAGGAGTAGATATCGATACAGTGTTTAACGGATAATTTTGAAAAACATGGACAAAGCAAAAATTACCCAGATCAAAAGTGGTATCGGTAGACCGAAAAGGCAAAAAGATACACTCGTTGCTTTAGGTTTCAAACGCATGAACCAGACAATTGAAGTAGTGATGACACCTCAGGTTGCCGGAATGGTAGACAAGGTGAAACATCTGCTCAAAATTGAAGAATTATAATTGTAAGTAACCAGGAAATAAAGATATAAGATGGATCTAAGTAATCTTAAACCAGCTAAAGGTTCCGTAAAAAATGTGAAAAGGATCGGTCGCGGTCAGGGATCGGGTTTTGGCGGAACTTCGACACGTGGTCATAAAGGTGCCGGTTCACGTTCGGGAACAAAGCGCAAGATTGGCTTCGAAGGAGGTCAGATGCC
This sequence comes from uncultured Lentimicrobiaceae bacterium, assembly GCA_964627945.1. Taxonomy (GTDB): domain Bacteria; phylum Bacteroidota; class Bacteroidia; order Bacteroidales; family F082; genus CAJBPB01. The sequence continues at coordinate 7,010 of CAZVKW010000056.1, read as the reverse complement.
GCTCGTACGTCGCCTGCCTAAATTTGGCTTTACCAATATCAACCGCAAAGAATATAAAGCAGTTAATATCGATACACTTCAGCTTTTGGCCGAAGCCCATAACCTCACTGTTATCAGCCCGGAAGTGTTGAAAGAACATGGTTTGGTATCAAGAAACGACCGCGTTAAAATTCTTGGAAATGGCAGTCTGACTGCTAAATTAGAAGTTAAAGCCCATGGATTCTCAGCCACTGCAATCAGCGCAATTGAAGCTGCCGGTGGTAAGATCGAAAAACTGTAAAGTGAATGAAAAGATTAATCGAAACATTTAGGAATATCAGCAAGATAGAGGAACTCCGCAAGAGGATCCTTTATACTTTGGGTATTATCTTGATCTACCGGTTGGGCTCCTATATTCCGCTCCCCGGTGTGAATCCGAATATGCTCGCAGAGCTTCACAATCAGTCAAACGACGGATTGCTTGGTCTGCTGAATATGTTCTCAGGAGGTGCATTTTCAAAAGCATCCATTTTCGCTCTTGGTATTATGCCTTACATCTCTGCATCCATCGTGATTCAGTTGCTTGGAATGGCTATTCCATATTTCCAGCGCTTACAGCGTGAAGGCGAAAGCGGACGTCGGAAAATCAACCAGATGACCCGATATCTAACAGTTATCATTGTTGCTTTGCAGGCTCCGGCTTACATTGCCAATATGATTTCACAACTTCCTCCGGAAGCTGTTACACCATTCGATCCGAATATACCAAACCCATCAGCATTTTTCTGGGTATCGTCTACCATAATCCTTATTGCAGGCACTTTGTTTGTGATGTGGCTGGGGGAACGTATAACCGATAAAGGTATTGGTAATGGTATCTCACTCATCATTATGATTGGTATTATTGCCCGTCTTCCTTTTGCACTTTTCTCAGAGTTTTTCTCACGTCTGGAACAGAAGGGTGGCGGACTGGTACTCTTCCTTGTTGAAATAGTTGTACTTATCTTCGTTATTCTGCTTACCATTCTGCTCGTTCAGGGGACCCGGAAGATTCCGGTTCAGTATGCAAAACGTATAGTAGGTAACAAACAATACGGTGGAGTTCGTCAGTACATTCCTTTGAAAGTTAACGCAGCTGGTGTAATGCCGATCATTTTTGCCCAGGCAATCATGTTCCTGCCTATCACATTGGTTGGATTTGCTAATTCAGAAAGCCTCAGCGGATTTGCTGCAGCCTTTACTGATATTCATGGATTGTGGTATAATGTTACCTTCTTCCTTTTGATCATTGCTTTCACCTATTTCTATACAGCAATCACGGTGAATCCAAGTCAGATGGCAGAAGACATGAAGAAAAACGGTGGTTTTATTCCCGGTATCAAACCTGGTAAAAAGACAGCTGAATATATTGATAACGTAATGTCACGCATCACACTTCCGGGATCAATGTTCCTCGGACTTGTAGCAATTATGCCTTCACTTGTTGGAATCTTTGGTGTTAGTCAGGGTTTCGCACAGTTTTATGGCGGAACTTCATTGCTGATTCTTGTGGGTGTTGTACTCGATACATTACAACAAGTTGAAAGTTATTTGTTAATGCGTCATTATGACGGACTTACAAAGTCGGGCAGAATAAAAGGTCGTTCTCCTTCGATGAATATGGGGTAGCCCATCTATTTTTAAAACAGGATGATTCCGATCAAGTCTGAGGAAGAAATAGAAATACAACGCGAGAGTTCTTTGCTTGTTGGAAAAACACTGGCCGAAGTTGCTAAACACATCCGGCCCGGAGTTAAAACTGCTGCACTCGACAGAATAGCTGAAGAGTTTATCCGCGATCATGGTGCAATACCAGGATTTAAAGGTTACTCAGGCTTTCCTGCCACCTTGTGCATCTCAGTCAATGAACAGGTTGTTCACGGTATTCCCGGAGAACAGCATTTGATCGACGGAGATATTGTATCGGTGGATTGCGGCGTTCTGAAAAATGGTTTTTATGGCGATTCGGCTTATACCTTCGCTGTTGGAGAAGTTGATCAGGAAACTCTGTTGCTCGTTGAGCGTACCAAACAGTCCCTTTATCTTGGGATTGAACAGGCTGTTGCCGGAAAACGTGTCGGTGATATCGGGTATGCAATCCAGACTTTCACCGAAAAATTCGGTTATGGTGTGGTCCGCGAGCTTGTCGGACACGGTGTTGGCAGAAAGTTGCATGAGCGTCCTGAAGTTCCCAATTACGGGAAGCAGGGAAACGGCCCGAAATTGACACTTGGTATGGTAATTGCTATTGAACCAATGATTAATCTCGGAACCCGGCACATCAGTCAGTCAGCCGATGGATGGACGATCAAAACAAGTGATCGGAAACCTTCGGCACATTTCGAACATACGGTAGCAGTCAGAAATGACAAAGCAGAAATATTGTCGAGTTTCGAATGGATCGAGGCAGTATTGAAAAATAAAGAATAAATTATGGCAAAACAATTGTCGATTGAATTAGACGGAACAGTAGTTGAATCACTGGGAAATGCAATGTTCAGGGTGGAGCTTGAAAACGGGCACATCATCACTGCGCATATCTCAGGTAAAATGCGGATGCATTATATCAAGATACTGCCCGGCGACAGGGTGAAACTTGAAATGTCGCCCTACGATCTTTCGAAAGGCAGAATCACATTCCGCTATAAATAAAGATATTAGCAACAAGACTATTTTTTCCACAGGGTGGGTAACAATTGAAACTAAATTAAAATGAAAGTAAGAGCATCAGTTAAGAAAAGGTCGGCCGAGTGCAAGATCGTACGCCGTAAAGGCAGATTGTATGTTATTAACAAAAAGAATCCCAAGTTCAAACAACGTCAGGGATAAACGAATTCGTAATTATTAATAATTCAGATATATGGCTAGAATTGCTGGTGTAGATATACCAAACAATAAACGTGGCGAAATCGCATTGACTTACATTTACGGCATTGGCCGAAGTGCTTCAAAAAATATCCTGAAGCAGGCCGGCGTAGACGTAAACAAAAAAGTTCAGGACTGGGACGATGATGACCAGAATAACATCCGTACCGTCATCGGAGAACAGTATAAAGTTGAAGGTGAACTTCGTAGCGAGATTCAGATCAACATCAAACGATTGATGGATATTGGATGCTATCGCGGAATCCGCCACCGTTTGGGTCTGCCTTTACGTGGTCAGAGCACCAAGAACAATGCCCGTACCCGTAAGGGACGCAAGAAAACTGTTGCAAACAAAAAGAAGGTTACTAAATAAACAGTAGCCGGACGATAGATAACCGCTTAAGTAAATTTAAAAATGGCAAAAACCACCAGAGTAACAAAGAAACGTATTGTTAAGGTTGAAGCAACGGGTAAAGCATTTATCAAAGCCTCCTTTAACAATATCATCATTTCTTTGACTAACAACGCAGGACAGGTCATCAGCTGGGCGTCAGCCGGTAAGATGGGATTCCGGGGTTCGAAGAAAAACACCCCGTATGCTGCTCAGATGGCAGCTGAAGACTGCTCGAAAACCGCTTACGACCTCGGACTGAGGAAAGTTAAAGTTTATGTGAAAGGACCAGGCGCCGGTCGCGAATCAGCAATCAGGGCCATTCACTCTTCGGGAGTTGAAGTGACAGAGATCAATGACGTTACACCGTTGCCACACAACGGATGTCGTCCGCCCAAAAGAAGAAGAGTGTAACCGTCACAATTTGTAAATTTAAACTTGAAAAAAAATGGCTAAGTACATTGGTCCTAAATCAAAAATAGCTCGTAAATTCGGAGAACCAATCTTTGGTGCCGACAAAGCATACGAGAAAAAGAACTACCCTCCCGGACAACACGGCAGCGCAAAACGCAGAAAGAAAATGTCGGAATACGGGACACAGCTGCAGGAAAAACAAAAGGCAAAATATACCTACGGAATCCTTGAAAAACAATTCCGTCGTATCTTCGAGAAAGCAGCTCATAAGAGCGGTGTTACCGGTGAAATCCTTTTGCAGCTGATCGAATCACGCCTCGATAACGTTGTTTACCGTTTGGGAATCGCTCCTACACGCAGCGCAGCACGTCAGGTTGTTGGTCACTGTCATATCACTGTAAACGGTCACGTAGTGAATATTCCTTCCTACCTTTTGAAAGAAGGCGATATCGTTTCAGTACGCGAAAAATCGAAAAGCCTCGAAGCTATCGTTGGTTCACTCGAAGGTCGCGTAACACGTTACTCATGGCTCGAATGGGATGGTGCTAAAATGAGCGGCCGTTTCATGAATTACCCTTCACGCGAAGACATTCCTGAAACAATCAAGGAACAGTTGATCGTTGAGTTGTACTCGAAGTAATCATTCAAATAATAACCTGGTAGGATAATCTATCAAACTCTAAACCAATACTATGGCAATTTTAGCGTTTCAAAAACCCGAAAAGGTTATCATGGTCGAATCAAACGAACACCGTGGTGTGTTTGAATTCAGACCGCTTGAACCAGGCTTTGGTATAACCATCGGTAATTCGCTCAGGAGAATACTGCTTTCGTCACTCGAAGGCTTTGCAATCACCTCGGTTCGTATCGAAGGTGTACAGCATGAGTTCTCCTCTATCGAAGGTGTTGTCGAAGATGTATCGGATATCGTTTTGAATCTGAAAAAGGTACGTTTTAAACAACAGATCGCTTCCGAAGTAACCGAAAAGGTAAACATCGTCATCGGAGATCAAGCCCAGTTTAAGGCTGGTGATATTAATAAATTTCTGTCAGTTTTCCAGGTTCTTAATCCTGAACTGGTAATCTGCAATATGGAGCCCTCAGTGAAACTCAGCATCGAGCTGATTATCAACAAAGGCCGTGGTTATATTCCTGCAGAGGAAAACAAAATAGCCAACGCTCCGATGGGTACCATCGCGATTGACTCTATCCATACCCCGATCAAAAATGTGAAATATCATATCGAAGACTTTCGTGTGGAGCAAAAAACCGACTACGAAAAACTTCTGATCGAGGTAATAACCGACGGTTCAATACAGCCCAAAGATGCACTGAAAGAAGCAGCCAAAATCCTGATTCACCATTTCATGCTCTTTTCAGATGAAAAGATTACCGTGAACGTGGAAGAAAAAATGGTTTCGGAAGAGTTTGATGAAAGCTCACTGCATATCCGCCAGTTGCTCAAAACAAAGCTCGTTGATATGGATCTGAGTGTTCGCGCTCTCAACTGCCTCAAAGCAGCTGATGTTGAAACATTGGGCGAACTCGTTGCCTTCAACAAGACCGATCTGCTCAAGTTCCGCAACTTCGGCAAAAAATCACTCACCGAACTGGAAGATCTCGTGAAGAACAAGGGTCTGGAGTTCGGAATGAATATTGCAAAATACAAATTAGATAAGGATTAAGCATAATGAGACATAATAAGAAAATAAATCACTTAGGCAGAACCAGCTCGCACCGCGAAGCAATGCTGTCGAATATGGCTGCCTCTCTCATCCTGCACAAACGAATCACCACGACTGTCGCCAAGGCCAAAGCACTGCGCGTGTATGTGGAACCTATCGTAACACGTGCCAAGGAAGATTCAACCCACTCGCGTCGTATCGTTTTCCGCGATCTTCAGAACAAATTTGCCGTAACGGAACTCTTCCGCGAAATTTCGGTAAAAGTTGCTGATCGTCCGGGCGGATACACCCGTATCATCAAGTTGGGAAGCCGTCCTGGTGATCAGGCTGAAATGGCAATGATCGAACTGGTTGATTATAACGCCAATCTGCTTACCAGCGCCAAAGCTCCTGCAAAGGCAAAAGCCACCCGCAGAAAGCCGGCTAAGAAAGCCCTTGAAACAGCTGCCCCAAAAGCAACTGAACCTAAGGCTGAGGCAAAAAGCGAAACTCCCGAAAACGAATAATCATAACAATCGTTTGCATAAAAAAATGGACAAGGTCAGAACGGCTTTGTCCTTTTTTTGTTTTTAATATGGTACCTTTGTTGAGTAATTAAACCGAAAAGAAATTATGAGTCACATTGTAAATGTACATGCCCGTCAAATCCTTGATTCACGCGGGAATCCAACTGTAGAAGTAGATGTTTTAACCGAAAACGGAGTGATCGGACGTGCTGCCGTTCCTTCAGGAGCTTCCACCGGTATCCACGAAGCTGTTGAACTTCGCGACGACGATAAATCAGTCTACCTCGGAAAAGGTGTTTTGAAAGCCGTTCAAAACGTAAACGACATCATCGCTGATGAATTACATGGCTATTACATCACCGATCAGAACGAAATTGACATGAAGCTCCTCGAGCTTGATGGTACTCCGAACAAAGGAAATTTGGGTGCAAACGCTATTCTGGGAGTTTCACTGGCCGTTGCTCATGCCGCTGCTCAGGAAACAAACCAGCCTTTGTTCCGCTATATCGGCGGTACAAATGCCAATACACTTCCTATTCCGATGATGAATATCATCAACGGAGGCTCACATGCCGATAACAGCATCGATTTTCAGGAATTCATGATCATGCCGGTGGGCGCCGACAGTTTCAGTCAGGCTATCCGCATGGGTGCTGAAGTGTTTCATAACCTGAAATCGGTATTGAAGAAACGTGGATATTCGACAAACGTTGGTGACGAAGGCGGATTTGCCCCGAACCTCAAATCGAATGAAGAAGCTGTTCAGGTGATCCTCGAAGCCATCGAGAAAGCCGGTTACAAACCGGGGGTTGACATTTTTATGTCGCTCGACCCTGCATCTTCAGAATATTATCTCCCGGAAGAAAATGTATATCATCTGCACAAATCGACCGGAGATAAGCTCACTCCGGCACAAATGGTTGATTACTGGCACAACTGGACCAAAAAATACCCGATCATTTCGATCGAAGATGGTATGGCCGAAGATGACTGGGCAGGTTGGAAACTGATGACCGACACCATGGGCAGCAAAGTTCAGCTCGTAGGCGACGATTTGTTTGTTACCAACGTAAAACGTCTGGCCGAAGGAATCGAAAAAGGTGTTGCCAACTCTATTCTCGTGAAAGTGAA
>CAZVKW010000055.1:9466-19943 GCA_964627945.1 uncultured Lentimicrobiaceae bacterium | reverse complement strand
TCGATTTGATTCCATCCCAGTCGGCATCGGAAATTACTTTCTGATCCCAGAGTTTTTCGTTGCGATCATAATCAAGCTTCGATTTCATATACTGAGCTTCTGTTTGTGCCAGACGGGCTTTGCTGTTGGCCATATTTGCTTTGGCTGAGTTGAGCGAAGCCTCTACCTGTTCGTAGCTCGAGATATAAAAAGTCGGGTCGATTTTGGCCAGCTTATCACCCTTATAAACGTAATTTCCTTCTCTTACAAAGAGTTCTACAACTTCACCAGAGATGTAAGGACTGATTTTTACGTCAAGAGCAGGCTGGATTTTTCCATTGGCGGCAACCATTTCCACGATGCTTCTGCGCGAAGTAAGTTCAGTAATGATTTCTGTTTCTTTTTTATTGCGTTGTTTCGCAAAAATGATGAGTACTACCATTACTACCACGATGGATGGGATGAGAATGTACCACAGCTTGTTGTTCTTTTTATTTGTGCTCATATGATGAGATGATTTTTCGATGAATCCTTTGATTGTCAAAAGTACTGATTTCTGTAGTGCTGGATAAAAATCCGGACTTTTTTATGATATTATTAAAGCGAAAACTCTTGAAAGATCTGATGTTTCAAGAGTTTTCAGAAATATATAGGGAGATTAAGGATGTTTGTAAGACTGATGATGATTCATTTATTGTAATGCTTTAAGCTTTTTTGATCAGTTTCCGCCTGCTGCTTCCAGATCTTTCAAAGTCAATGTTTTACCCAGATAGAAATCAAGGATCTTGTATTTGAAAATGAAATCATATTTGGCTGAAAGCAGATCAGATTCGGCTTTGTTCATCTGGTTTTTAGCCACATTATAATCGATGGCGTTTACCATGCCTACATTGAATTTCTGTTCGGTATATTTAAACGATTCTTCCAGACTGCTGAGCGATTTTTCGCGGGCTGAATAGGATGTGTAGGCAGCAAGTGCATCAGAATAAGCAGTTTCAACATTTTTTCGCAAGGTGTTTTTCGCAAGCTGCAAGTTATAGTCTGCATTCAACAGATTGACTTTCGAACGATCAACATAAGAGTTGATCTGCCAGTTGTTGAAGATCGGGATACTGAGCCTAATTGCCAGCGTTGTGCTCCGGTTATCCTTAAACTGCTCATCAAATGGTTTCTTTTCGTTGTATGCAGGATCAAGCGGGTTGTTGCTGTTGCGAATCTGATCCGAATAGTTTGTGCCATATCCAAGCGACATGGCCAAAGTTGGACTGCGATAACCTTTTGCAACGGACAATGCCTTATTGGTACTTTCGAAGCTTAACTCAGCACTTTTGATCTCTGGCATTGCACCCAAAGCGGTATTGTAAATATATTGGATAGGAAGTAACTCTGGCTGAAGATCAAGTCCGATTTTTGGAATATCAACCTGAAAATCACTACCAGCCTCTATTTCAAGAAGTTGAAGCAGATCAAGATAAGCCAGATTCAACTGATTTTTTGCCTGAACCAAATTTACTTCTTCATTGGCACCCTGAGCCTGAATTTCGAGCAGACTCCCTCTGGCCAGCGTACCGGCAGCAACCAGTTTGGCTGTGCGATCAATTTGCTGACGTGTTACTTCAAACTGACGTTCAGCATTGTTGGCCAATTCGCGGCTGAATAAGATCTGAAGATAAGACCCGGCCACGGCAAGAGAAATGTCATTTTTGATTTTATCTGAATTGTATTTCGAAACAAGATAGTCTAAACGCTTCTGCTTCAGTGTATTTACTTTTTGAAAACCGCTAAAAAGGGTGATGTCCGAGTTCAGACTGAAATAGCTTTGCTGCGTTTCCTGATTCACATAATTGTAGGTTGCAAGGTCAATCGAACGTCCCCAACCGTATGAATGTGACATACTTCCATTCACACTCGGAAGAAAACTCAACTGGCTTTCGCGTTGGTTGATGGCACCAGTTTCAACATTCAGATAACTTTGCTTGATCATAATGTTGTTCTCGAGTGCATGATTGATACAATCTTCGAGTGTCCAGGTTTTCTGGGCAAGAATACTTCCCGAAACAACAAACAAAACAAGCGAAATCATGATCGCTATTTTAGTAAATCTGTTTTCGTTTGCGTGCGTGATATTGTTCATGTGTATACATTTTGTTACAGAAACTATACTAAAAACATGCCATAATCATAACCATATGATATGCAGCGTGATATAAATTTTGGCTCTAAACAAACTGCCAGAAAGTGTTCGCTGACTGACAGTAATTGTACGATACCGGACAAAGCGTCATGCCCTGTAACAAAGGTAAACACAGACATGTTTGCTCGTTTGCTAACAAACGTTAATTTTATCAGCGAAATTGCACAGGAATCATGAAATACTTTAAGGCTTTTATATTAGGAATCCTCCTGATTCCGACCCAATTGGTTTTTTTACAAAAAACTCATTGTCAATCATTTGAAAAATCTGCAGTCGCCGACACACTCGATGTGCTTCATTATAGCATCTTTCTTACCGACATAAATTTTGCTACACAAAGCATTCAGGGAGTGAGCACAGCCAGACTTTGTCCGAAAATTGCCCTCAGTAATTTCACACTTGAGTTAAAGGCCTTAGTGGTTGATAGCGTGTATGTTGATGGCGTGAAACAAACTTGTTTCTGGCAGGAAAACGATTTCCTTCATATTCAGACTGGTCAGAATTATTTGCCTGAAGATACTGTTGAAATACAAACATGGTATGGCGGACAGCCTTTTCATGAGGACTGGGGAGGATTCCATTTTTCGGGAAATTATGCCTTTAACCTCGGTGTAGGATTCGAAAGCGACCCTCATAACCTTGGAAAAGCATGGTTTCCTTGTGTGGACGATTTTCAGGATCGCGCAACCTATTCTGTTTCAGTCAGACTTCCCGAAGAAATGACTGCCATCTGCGGTGGCTTACTCGACAGTGTTACGGATGAAGGAAATGGAAACAAAATCTGGCACTGGAATTATATTCATGCCATTCCGACCTACCTGGCTTCGGTGGTTGTAGGCGATTATGCACTTAATTCTGACACTTTTCATGGCCAGCAGGCGGATGTGCCCATCACGATTTACACAAAACCCGTAGATAGCGCAAAAGTAGCGGTGTCGTTTCAGCATTTGAAACAGATACTTGCAAACTTCGAAAACCGTTTTGGGCCCTATCCTTTTGAAAGAGTGGGATATACAGGAACATCCATCGGGGCTATGGAACATGTGTCGAATATTGCTTACCCAAACCATACAATTACTCCAAATTTGACCTATGAATACCTTCAGGCACACGAACTTTCGCATATGTGGTTTGGGAATATGGTCACTTGTGCCAGTGCCGGCGATATGTGGTTAAATGAGGGCTGGGGCACTTTTTGCCAGTATTTTTTCAAATATGATCTCTATAATCCTGAGATCTACCGATTGGAAATGAATGATAATCACTATAATATCCTCAAAGAAGCCCATCTCACTGACGGTTCCTATTTGGCACTGGTGAATGTTCCGACCGAATATACTTATGGGACAACGGTTTACGACAAGGGGGCGACAGTGGTTCATACGATGATGAATTATCTCGGGCAGGATGTATTTTTTCCGGCTGTAAGAGCTTATTTGGAACAATTTGCCTACAATGATGCCAGCACATACGATCTGCGCGATTTTCTGAGCAATTATACAGGAGTGAATATGAATGGATTCTTCGAGAACTGGATCGAAACACCGGGAACACCGCATTATTCCATTGATTCAATGCATATTACACCAAATGGAAACCAATTCAATGTTGAATTGTCCTTGCGGCAAAAACATAAAGGAGCTGCGTTTACAGGAACAGGGAATATTTTTGAAGTTACGTTTTATGGAGCCAACTGGCAAAGCTTCACAGATACAGTTCATTTGGATGGAGCGACAGGAAAGTCGACTAAAACAATTGATTTTGAGCCTGTTGTAGTATTTTGTGATGTGAATGATAAAACGCTGGATGCCACCACAGATAAAACTGTTGTCCTTAAGGAAACAGGCGAACTTATTTTTCCACAGCATAGTTTCAAATTATTTGTTGATGCCATTCAGGATTCAGCGTTGCTTCGGGTCACGCATCATTGGGCGGCTCCCGACAGTTTGAAAACTGCGCTTGATGGATTGCGATTGTCGCCATACAGACACTGGGAAATACGAGGAATTCTTCCTGAAGGTCTGGCAATGAGAGGTAGGTTTTTCTATTCGAACGGACCCACTTTGGATAATACTTTGATCCTGTCGGAGCAGGATTCAGTAGTACTTCTTTACCGACCAAATCCAGCAGCTGACTGGCAGGAAATTCCCCAAACGCACGAAGGTCTGTGGTCGATCGGTTATATCTACGTGAATGACCTTCAGCAAGGGCAATATACGCTTGCGGTCTGGGATAAAACAATTACCGGGATTACCGAAAAACCAACAAATGTTGAAAAAGGAAGTCTGATCGTTTTTCCCAATCCTGCCAAAGATGAATTAAATATCGGAATCACCGATTTTCAGAATATTTCTCTTCAGATAAGCGATACTTCCGGCCGTGTAATTATAGTTTTCAAACCGACGGAGGAAATCAGTAAAATTGCTGTATCAAACTGGAAAAGAGGTGTTTATATCTTAAGTCAGTTAACAGATGATGGCACAGTTCTTAGTCAGAAAACAATTATTCTTCAATAAATGGAAACAGAAATTCATCCTTTCTGGCAGGAGTTATATAGTGCTTTTCAACAGAATGCGAATACCGAAAAGGCAGCTTGGGGAAAAGCTTATCTGAGAAATCAGTTCGAAATATTTGGCCTGACAGGGCCCGTTCGAAGCGGACTGATCCGCGATTTTATCCAAAAAAATAAATTACCACAGCCAGATCAAACGGATGAAATTATCCGGAATGCCTGGGATCTTCCCGAACGTGAACTGCAATATGCAGGTATGGAAGTTTTGTTTCGGCAGCGTAAAAAATCATCTGCCGATTCCATTCGTTTGTACGAATGGATGATTACCCACAAATCATGGTGGGATACAGTCGACTATATCGCTCCCAATCTGGTTGGAAATCTATTCGTCGCATTTCCTGAATTGCGGGATAAAACGCTTGAAAAATGGATGAACTCAGGGAATTTCTGGCTGCAGCGAAGTTGTTTGCTGTTTCAGTTGAAATACAAATCGAAAACGGATTCAGGATTGCTTTTCAGTTTATGTACACAATTGGCCGGCGAAAAAGAATTCTTTATTCGGAAAGCCATTGGCTGGTCTTTGCGCGAATATGCCAAAACCAATCCTGAGGATGTAAAATCATTTGTTGATCGAACAGTTCTTTCCGGATTGAGCAGAAGAGAGGCCCTGAAACATTTTCATAAGGAATAATTTGGTTCGAAGCATGGAAGAATGATGACAGAAATGAATTTTGATTTACAAGCCGAACTTCAAAATAATGTTGTGAAAATCAGATCTTTGCAGTATTCTGATTTTGAGCAATTATATGCAATTGCTGCTGATCCATTGCTCTGGGAGCAGCATCCGAATCCTGATCGCTGGAAACGCGAAGTATTCGAAGTTTTTTTCAAAGGAGCCATGGAGTCAAAAGGCGCCTTTCTGGTCATGGATGCCAAAAGCGGGATTCCAATCGGAACTTCAAGGCTGTATGAATATGTACCCGAATTGAAAAGGATTAATCTCGGATACACTTTTGTTTCCCGCGATTGCTGGGGAAAAGGACACAATCCTGCGCTTAAATCGCTGATGCTTGACTATGCCTTCCGGTGGGTTGAAGAAGTGTATTTGCACATTGGAGAGGTGAATGTCCGTTCACAGAAATCGATCGAAAGAATCGGTGCAAAAAAGGTGGAAGAGCGTTTGATTGAATATTATGGCGAAGGTTTCATCCGGAATTTCGTTTATCGTATCGACAAGAGCGATTGGTTCAAGAACAAAATATCCGCTTATTAGTTTTCTTTTCACTTGTCAGAAACAGTAATTTTGTCAAATGCGAAAAAGTATTTTTATCGGTTTTTTTCTTTCTTTCATCTTGTTTCAGTCCTGTAAAGAAGAGGTCAACGATTGGAAATGGTGTGTAGATTGTACGCAGGATCAGATCATTGGCAATTATCAGGGACTGGCAGATTATACATATTATCTGGATACAATTCACAACACTTTTAAACCCGGACAAAATGCGATCCTCACAATAAGTGTTTCAGGATCAAATATTGTCGCCGGAACAAGCGTGGTAAATTTATTTAATTCGTCAACCAGTGGCAAATTTATTTCAGGGCCATACCTTCAACTCAATGGCAATAACCAAAGCCTGAGTGCTACGATCTGGCAGAATGCCGATCAGCTGAAATTAGTTGGGACGGTTAAAAAGACTGATTCAGAAGGAAATACGATTGAAATACTTGACTTTGAAGTCCTGAATCAGGATTAATCTATGTGTTTCTTCAACTGATCCATCGCATAAGCGTAAGCACCGATAGCAACAGCAGATGATGTTCCAAGCCGGCTGATTCCGACACCGGTTTTTTTCACCGGATCGTACCAAACCCAAACTTCACGACTGATTTTAGGCACTTTCACCATCATCCCGGTCTTCTCAGTAAAGGCAATCACATCCCTGCTGTCCTGAAGGTTAAAGGCAGAAATTTCCATCCGATCCACATCTTTTCCCTGCAGATCGCGGAAAGGAGCATTCATATAATGTATCAGTTTTTGCATGAAAACCGGCCAGGCACCAGATAGTCCACCACCGATTACGACCAAACCGTCAATCAGTGTAACTGCATTGGCCAGAGCATCGGCTAATGATCGGGCGAATTCATCCCAGGCTTTCAAAGCGGCTTTCTGGTCTCCATCCTGCCTTCCCATGGCAATTTCATAAATGGCAAAGGGTTCGGGACAAAGATTCAGATCAATGCCCGCTTCCTGCGAAAAAACACGTTTCACCGCCCTGATCGAAATAGAATCTTCGGCGCTGTTGTTGTCGTGCAGCAGATTGCTCGTACGGTTGATTTCACCGCCGGCAGAATTGTCGCCTTTAAGCAGTTTGCCATCAATCATGATACCTCCGCCAAATCCGGTTCCCAGAGTAACGCCGATCAGATTATGGTAGCGTTTTGGGTTTCCCTGCTGTTCGAGCAGATGATTCACTTCCGGAAGCAATCCGTCGAGCGCTTCGCCATATGTGAACAGATCACCGTCGTTGTTGATATAAACCGGACAATGGAAAATTTCTTCGAGCATGGGTTTGAGCGGAACTCCGCCCTTGAATGCCGGCAGATTTTCGAGATCACCGATGATACCGGCTTCGTAATCGGCCGGACCCGGAAAGCAAAAACTAATGGCGGAAGGTTCTGATCCTGAGAGCTCTCTGCATTTTTCGAAACCATCGATCAGCTTCTGAAGCACTTCATCGAGGGTTTTTGCGGCAGATGGAATGGTAAAAGGTTTTATCACTTCAATGCCATCGCGTACAGCAAGAAATTTGAATCCAGTGCCTCCAGCGTCCAGCACAAAAACGGTTTTTTCGGTCGAACTGTTCATTAAGAAATAAATTGATCCGTAAAATTAGAAAAATTCTTCCTGACAGCGCTAAATTTTCGATCAAAGGGAGAATTCAACGCATTCATTTTCAAATGCGGTTGTGCTTGTTGAGATCCTGATAGATGAATGGCAGTTTTCTGCTGAAAAGCAAAGCAGAAATCAAACAAATTGCTCCCGAAATGCTCAGTGTTAGCGGAACTCCGATCTGAGCTGAAAGTGACCCAAGTAGCAGACTTCCGATCGGGGTGAAGCCCATGAACGACATCGAATACAAAGATAAAACCCTGCCTTTTTTGTCATCTTCTACCGAATGCTGGAGCAAAGTATTTGTGGCTGTGAATTGGGCAATCATTCCAAAACCACTGAAATACAATATGATAATGGATAAAATTGTAATATTTGAAAAGCTGAACAGCAACAATCCGATACCAAAAGAAAGTGCTGAAATAGCGATAATCTTTGGGATTCCTTTGTACGATCGACGGGATGCAAGAAAGAAAGCGCCTGTCAGGGCACCTGCTCCAACTGCTCCGGTAAGGAATCCCAACAGCTGTGAACCACCATGCAAAATATCGCGGGCCACCACCGGAAGAAGCGATTGAAACGGTAAACCAAAAGTGCTGGTAACTGTCACAAGCAGAATCATATACAATGCCGGTTTATAATGATATGTATATGCAAAACCCTCACGCAGTTCGGTCAGAATAGAATTACCAGATATTTTCCTCTCATTTTTTTCAATTTTCATCGACATAAGGGCGAATATCACACCCAGAAAACTGATGCTGTTGATCATGAAGCAAACCTGTTCCCCAAATCCGGCAATGAGCAAACCACCAAGAGTCGGACCGATAAATCTTGCCGTATTCACCAGTGTTGAATTGAGTGCTACGGCGTTCGAAAGAAGTTTTTTATCCCCGATCATATCCAGGAGAAACGCATGTCGGAATGGGGTATCGAAAGCCAGTGCTATCCCGTTAAATATCACAATGATAATCAGATAATGGACAGTTATGGTGTTTGTATACGTTAATATACTCAGTATGGCAGCCAGAATCATTGGGATGAAAGCGGTGATAATCAATACGTTTCTGCGATTCATCCGATCAGCAAAAACTCCTGCCAGTGGGCCGAGAAAAAGTGCCGGGATTTGTCCTGCAAAACCTACCAATCCCAGATAAAATGCCGAATCTGTTAAACGGTAAACCATCCATCCGATCGCAAGGTTTTGTATCCATGTCCCAAGAAGTGATACCATTCCGCCAAAGAAAAACAGCCTGAAATTGCGGCTTTCCATAGCCCTGAATGTGTAGCCGACTCCTTGCAGATACGATCTGATATCTAAATACCGGTTCAAATTATTTTTTTGCAAAGGTCCGGTTTTTCAGCTTAGGGTGAGAAAACATTTCTCAGATTCGTTTTAAAATGGTAGGAAGTTCAGATTGCTTATTGTACCTTTGATAGTCATATTTTGTATTCATGATTTTCTGAAAATTCCAATCTAATATGCTGAATCTCATTTTATTCGGTCCTCCAGGAGCTGGAAAGGGAACCCAGTCGGAACTGCTGATGCAGTGTTATAATCTGAATTATATTTCGACCGGCGAAGTGCTGCGAAATGAAATCAAAGCCGGCAGCAAGCTGGGTTTAAAAGCCAAAGCGATCATCGATGCGGGCGGACTGGTGGATGACGAAATTATTGTGCAGATTATTGGCAATGCCCTGCGTGCCGAAAATCGCAGCGACGGATTTCTATTCGACGGATTTCCTAGAACGTATGTTCAGGCTTATATCCTTGATGGACTCTTTACGCGTCTGCAAACTGGTTTGAACCGTATTTTTATTCTCGAGGTTCCTGAAGAGGAATGTGTGAAACGACTTCTGCAAAGGGCTCAGGAACAGGATCGTAGCGACGACAATGAGCTTGTGATCAAGCGCCGTTTGCAGGAATATCATCAGAAAACACTGCCTTTGCTCGAGTTTTATGAGCAATCGGGCCTCTTGAGCCGCATTAACGGGATGGGAACGACCGAAGAAGTGTTTGCCCGTATCAATAAGCAGGTTACGGAAGAAATCAACCGCAAGCAGGTCAATATTGTGCTTTTTGGTTATCCGGGTGCCGGTCGTGCTACGCAGGCTGATAAACTAGCACACGATTTTAACCTCACCTGTATCTCAACTGGCGAATTGCTTCAGGACGAATTGAAGACGGACTCATCCATGGTGGATAAAATAAAACCTTATCTCGAAAAAGGATTGTTGGTGCCGGATGAAATCGTTATTCGATTGATTGAGAAGAAGTTACAACAAACAGAAGGAAACAGTCGCGGCTATGTTTTTAAAGGCTATCCGCGTACTTTGGTTCAGGCGTATATCCTCGATGGGATTTTTAAGAAAAAAGGACAAAAAATCAGTTGTGTAATCAATTTACAAGTTCCTTTTCTGGAGTTGGTCAAACGATTGGATGCCCGTAGTCAAACCGAATCACGGATGTCGTACGACAGCAGCGCCAGCACCATAGTTGCCCGTTTGGAAGAACATGAGCAACGCACCGAACCCGTTCTTGAGTATTATCGTATTCATAATCAGGTGATTGATGTGGATGGAAAGGGATCGGATGCAGAAGTATACGACAGAATCAAGGAACCAGTCATCAGAACAATCAGAAACCTGAGATAAAAAATTGTTGAATTGATGTTCAATAAAATAAAAAAGTCCGGCTTGATTTCAAACCGGACTTTTACTTTAGTAAAGAAATCAAATCCTATTCGTTCATAATAGCTGAAACACCCGGCAGATCTTTGCCTTCGATGTATTCGAGCATGGCACCGCCACCTGTTGAAACATAGCTCACTTTGTCAGCAAGATGATATTTGTTTACGGCTGCAACCGAATCACCGCCACCTACCAGAGAGTAAGCACCAGCGGC
>CAZVKW010000055.1:6157-9366 GCA_964627945.1 uncultured Lentimicrobiaceae bacterium | reverse complement strand
AGGTTGTCAACTTTATCAAGCAAATTGTTGATGATTTCGATTTTTCCGGAAACCTTGGCCCCACCTAATACAGCCGTGAAAGGTTTGTCGGCATGTTTCACCACTTTTTCGAGACTCATCACTTCGTCCTGCATAAGGTAGCCAAACAGACTGGCTCCGGGGAAGAAACGTGCGATAATAGCAGTGGATGCGTGGGCGCGATGGGCTGTTCCGAAAGCGTCGTTAACATAAACATCACCCAGCAAAGCAAGTTTTTTCGCAAAGTTTTCGTCACCTTTTTCTTCTTCTTTGTAAAAACGAAGGTTTTCGAGCAACAATACTTCTCCCGGCTGTAATGAAGCCGAAAGTTCATAGGCTTGTTCACCAATACAGTCGTTGGCAAATTTAACCTTCATGCCAAGTTTGGCTTCGAGATCCGGAAGCAAATGGCGAAGTGAATATTTGTCGGTCGGACCATCTTTCGGTCGGCCAAGATGCGACATGAGAATAACTGAACCTCCAACCGAAAGGATTTTTTTCACGGTAGGCATCGCGGCACGGATGCGGGTATCGTCGGTAATGGCAAAATTACTGTCGAGCGGTACATTAAAGTCAACGCGAATCAGGCAGCGTTTCCCTCTGAGATCGTACTGATCAATGTTTTTCATGGTTTTTGAAATTTAAAATGTGTGTTGTATGTATTGAATGATATCTAATTTCAAGTTTTTGTAAACCAAATCATTCCTGCCCTGGTTCCAGATATAGGCCTTTATTCGTGTGACGTTTGGCCCTGGCTTTGGAATGTTCAAAGTTACTTCAAATTTTGCGTGTTTAGTATGGCTTTCGAAAAATGGATTTAATTCAAAAGAATCATAATATGCAAACAATTGTTTATCAGTAGGATCCGATAAATCCATCACCAGTTGCAGTTTCACTTGAGAATCTGAATTCAGGATTGCATCCCCCTCGATTATCATCACCAGCGAAGTGTTTTGCGGAAGCGAAAGAACAGTGTCAATCAGTTTCAGATAGGTATTTTCAGGCGACTGAATCAAACCGTTGGGATTGGTATTTCGCGACGAAAAAAGGCCTGATTGCTTTGCTGATCCGAGCAATTGTGCATACGAAAGCGGCTCTTTTTGGCTTTCATAGCGATACAGTCCGATTTTACCATTGTTGGCAATTGGCTGTAAGGAAGATCGAAGTTCGGGAGCATTTCGCAATACATCGCTTGCCAGAAAGCGGTTCTGAATAGCAATGAAATCGAAGTCGTATTTCAGAGATTCCTGAATATCTTCCTTGCTGGTATTCAGCACGGTATAACCTTTTCTATTGAGCAGAATGAGCGGACTGTTGTAAGTATATGCATCAATCACCAAGACACGATCGTTTTTCGTGATTCCGGCTTCGTTGCAAAGAGATTCTCCATCAATGAAATTGACTTTGGTTATTTCAGTCCGATCATATCCTTTGGGCGTATTACGTTCATTCTGAATATTATACGAAGACACAAGCATCAATACAAGGGCTATTCCCGCAAAAGTATAAAAGCTGCTTTTCAGGATTCGATTGATACAAAACGCCTCTGTTTTCTGCCATCCAATCGTTATGATTAAAATGATCGGGACTAAAAACACATCGATCCAGTAATAGTCATGTGCCGGAAATTGTTGTGCCATGGCGATGAAATAGACCATAGCGAGGATCAATCCGACGAAACCAAAAATCGCCAGAATTTTTTGGGGATGAGGAACGCTTTTTTTTAGGAAGGAAAATACCAGTCCGAAAAATCCAATCAACAAAATAATGTATTGAAACCAGCTGAAATACTGCCATTTCCAGTTTGAAAAGCTTTCAATAAACAGACTTTTCAGTTCAGTCAAGGAGCGGGCTGGCATGAGTTCATTCAGAAAAAGTGATCCGTAAACCCGTCCCAGATATTGATCGTATGTTAAACTCATTCCGAAAATTGCCAGAACAAACAAAGCGGTCAGTGATTCTTTCAGCAGGATTGGCTTGTTTTTCAGGTTTTTGAAGAACTGAATCATGAAAACAATCAACAAGGGCATGATAAACGGCATCCTTATCAGAGAAGCGATTAGCAAAAGACCTGAAGTGAGCAGAAAATCCAGGTAGTTATTGTTATTCTGGTATTTATAATAATAATACAGTGCAGCAATTGCCAGCGAAAATGCAGGCACAGAAGGAATAAAACCATCAAGATAATAGGTAAATACCGGAGCCGAAAAGGCAAACAATGTGAGAAACAATGCTGATATGAAACTGTTTCCCAATTCTCGTGAAAGAGCAAAGAGATAGATCAATCCCGTCAATCCAATAAGTAATACAATAAGCCTAAAAACAATCGGATTATTTGTTCCGGCCACCGACATCACAATTGCTGCCAGGTAATCAGGCAATGGCAAATCCACCCGGGTGATTCCTTTTTCTTCGGTGAGGGCTTCGTCGGCTTTGTAGGCAGGTTGCAGATTGTAGGTTGAAGGATGGAATAAATCGAGGCAATTGTCTACGTAACCTAAAGCCAATGCGTAGCGGTCGCTTTGCGTCCAGGCATGAATGTGAGAAGGAAATTCGCTGATCGTGTTCCGGAAGAAAAAAATGCTGAGTGAAACAAGTATAAATGCGGTTATAAACAGTTCTTTATAATAAAATTTGCCTTGTTTATTTTGCATTTCCCGGTCTGCAATTGTGCCTTACAAAGTTAACAAAAGCAGCCGACTTATGGATGAATTGAAAGTCAATCCGAAGATAAAATACCGAAAACGATTGCAGACGAATCGGATTCAGTTTTATATTTTTCCCAAGGCCTTCAGGGCTTTTTTGCGAACTATCAATTTTACCGCCTGAGGAACGATTTCGAAATCGAGTGGTGATGAGCCCAATGATTCGCCATCTGTTTCCAGAAAGATGGAATGCCGTGGCGTTGAGGTGATGCTGATTTTTTTTCCGGTGAAAGTCTCCACTTCGGGCATATTCAGAAACGAACCATCATACAGGTTTTTGATGTTGCGGACCACCCTGAATTTGGACGTTTTCCTGATCACGGTCATATCATACAATCCATCGTCGGGAATGGCGTGCGGAAGTTGCATCATACCGCCACCATTGTATTTACAAATTCCGATACTCATGCTGAAAACCGGATCGTCGATCACAGTTTTCCCATCAACAATGATGTTCAGATGGATACTTTTATACTGAAACAAACC
>CAZVKW010000055.1:3444-6057 GCA_964627945.1 uncultured Lentimicrobiaceae bacterium | reverse complement strand
CTGGTTTGTTGAAATATTCCGTTCACCACTTCATTCAACGTCCCGTCGCCTCCTACAGCGATGATTTTGCGGTAACCCTGTTCTTCAACCAGTTTCCAAACGAGTTCGATGGCATGGAATTGCCTTTCTGTCTGAACTACATCAAATTCAAAATTTTCATTTTGAAGAAGTTGCTGAATTTTTGGCCAATCTTTTCCGCATTTTCCCACTCCGGCTTTCGGATTAACCACCACCAGCCATTTGTCAGTTTCTTGCATAGCGTAAATCGTTTAGTGTTTTCAGGACGTATTCAGGTGATATTTCTTCCATGCAATGACACGAATTTTGTTTCCGGCAGTCATCACATTTTTGATCTTTTACAAGGGCAATAGCTTGTTTTCCAATAGGTTTCCATCTTCCGGGATGCATGGGTTTTATGGGAGGATAAATTCCAATGGCAATAATACCCGAAGCGGCTGCAATGTGCAGCGGGCCTGTGCTGGCAGCAATCAATCCGTTGGATCGAGAGATAAAACTGATCAGTTCGCTCAGGCTAAGTTTACCCGTGAGATTGATTATTGCCGGACAAAGTTCAAATAGTTCTTTGATCTGCTTTCCTTCATCAGCGGTGCCCGTGACAAATATTTTGAATTCATTTTCAGGCAAAAGTTGAGCAAATCGGGCAAAATTCTGAATTCCCCATTCGCGGGCACTTCCTTTGGATCGTGGGTGCAAAATGATATTAAATCGCTGTGGATCAATCAATGAAGCAATATCTTCACGGAGATTTTGTTCCTGTTTCCAGCCGTAATATGCTGAAATTTCATTCGGCTGAAGAAAGATATCAAGACCAAATCCGGAAAGCAATTTCAGATTTAGTTGTGATTCGTGAAGTTCAGATCTGCGTCGGCTCATCCGGATAATCCGGTTACAAGTCAGGTAATGGTAAATTCGTCCGGAGGCACCTATACGAAGCGGTATTCCGGCTTTTTTTGCCAATTGAGCGATGTGCTTCACCGGAAAAACATGCAGGATTGCATCAGCATGGAGATTTTTTAGAAATTCGATCTGATCCCTTTCATTTAGTCGCAGAATTTCATCATAATTGATAAATTCGTTGATATGCATGCAGTTACGGACAATATCGGCTGTATATGATTTTCCAAGAAAACATATTTCAGCATCAGGATAATGCTCTTTCAGTACTCCACACACCGGCAAAGTAAGAATCACATCGCCGATGCTGTCGGTGCGGCTGATGATTATCCTTTTCATATCGACCGGCCTTTATTCAACATCCGCAGCTTTCGGTATTTTTTGAAAGTGGCTCCTGCCGAAATCGTGCAGATGAGCCATCCGGCCTTCCCGTCGAGGAAACCAAGATTGATGAAATAATCTCTGATAAATTTGGCAACAGGAGCAGAGTACATTTTGAGCAAACCATCAGATTTTCCTTTTTCGAAATAGGATTTTGCCCCGATGCTGGTGAAGTATTCCACCTGTTTGTGGTGTTCTTCAAGTGTATAATAAGAATAGTGGAGCAGATCGCCGGACAGATGTTTCAGTTTCACCGGATGGTGAAATTCGAATTTATCATGTGGGTTTAAGCCTCCCCAAACGCCCGATTCACGGCCAAAAAGGCGGACTTTCACATCAGGATACCAGCCACAATGTTTCACCCAATGGCCACAATAATTGGTGAGCCGGTTAAAACTGTAGGCTCCATGAAGACCATTTTGTTTCTCGGTGAGTATTGCTTTTTTCAGGGTATCGGAAAGCGCTTCATCCGCATCTAACGAGAGTACATAGGGATGTGAACAAAGCGAAAGAGCAATATTCTTTTGTTCAATATAACCATCAAAAGGATGGCTGATAAATCTAAGATTATAGCCTTCACAAATTTCGCGGGTACGGTCGGTCGAAAATGAGTCGACAACCACAATTTCGTCGGCAATTTCAAGCACCGAATCGAGGCAGCGGGCGATATTCCGTTCCTCGTTAAAGGTGATGATTGAAACCGAAATTTTTTCCATATCAGGCAAATCAATTCTTATCAGGCCATGTTTTGGGATCAGAAAATTGAATCAGTACAATTTCCTGCTGTTCCGGTTTCCGGCGCTGTTACGAAATCAAAGATATGAATTCGGTTTTAAATTCGGGCAAATGGATGTTTCTGACAAATTAATCAGCTTTGGATAATTCACAGGAGGGTGAAATTATCTTGTTTTATTTATGGATTTTTCATGAGAATTACTATTTTTGATCTCTAACAACTGTAAAACAAACAACTTATATGTTACGACAAATAATAAACAACGACCTGGTTTTTGACCTAATCCTGATAGGAAACAGTTTGGTTCTTTTCTGGCTTGTGCTTATGTTTCTGCTTAATCGTCGCAATATGAAGCGCAAAATCGATTATCTTGATTCATTGCAAAGTGATTACAAAGGAATATCAGAACTTATATCTCCTCCGCCTCAGGCTGAACCACCGGATAATTTTAAAATAGCCATACAAAATCACCTAAATGAAATTTCAGAGCGTTTAAAAAGTAACGAAAAACTCACCAATAGTCTTATCAATCAGGTAGATGCGATCAGGGATGCCTGGTTTGAACAGTCTGAAGATACAGA
>CAZVKW010000055.1:0-3344 GCA_964627945.1 uncultured Lentimicrobiaceae bacterium | reverse complement strand
TTAGGATTCAAGACCGAACGAATCCCAATCGAGACCAACCTGGAATGCTGCTCTGAACTGAAGCAATTCGTCAGCCAATAATTTCACTGTCATCATTTGAGAAGCTTCAGGAGCTACCATCGAAATAATTTCGCCTTTTGGACCGATCAGACGGCTGTCGCCCGAATAAATTACCGCTCCGTGAGCCGTTCCAACACGATTTACACCCAATACAAAGCATTGATTTTCAATAGCTCTGGCGATCAGTAGCTGTTTCCAGGGATAAGATCTTACCGCCGGCCAGTTGGCTACATAAATCAGCAGATCGAAATCATGTTTACCTTCGATGAAACGGTTACGACTCCAAACCGGAAACCTCAGGTCGTAACAGATTTGGGGTCTTATTTTCCAGCCTTTCAGCTCGATTGTTATATTTTCTTTGCCGGCTTCCACCAGTTGATGCTCGCCTCCCATTCTGAAAACGTGCCGTTTATCGTAAAAAATAGCCTCGCCGCTAGGGGTCATCCAGACAAAAGTGTTGAAAAATTTGCCTTTTTTCTGCAATAATAAGCTACCACAAATCACGGATTGTTTGACTGCTGCCAGTTCATGCATCCAGTTGATCGTTTCCCCGCCTTCGTTCTCTGCAAAAACTGCCGGATCAACCGGAAAGCCGGTTGTGAAGGTTTCTGGAAGAACGATCAGATCGGAATTCACATCCGGATCCAGAATCAGTTCACTGAAATACAAACGATTGGCCTGTGGATTTTCCCAGACAAGATCTGTTTGCAGATAGGTGATGATCAGATCCTGCATAATATCTCCGTGGCTTTAGTAAGGGTTTCTTCCGATTTGGCAAAGCAGAACCGCAGCAATTTTCCTTCGGCCTCCATACTGTAAAAGGGGGAAAGCGGAACACTGGCAATATTGTGTTCAAGCACAAGCCGCCGGGCAAATTCCATATCTTTTTCCTTGCTTATGGCCGAATAATCAAGTAGTTGGAAATAGGTTCCGTAGCTGGGAACAATAATGAAACGCGAATCTTTGATCCCATTCACAAAGAAATCACGTTTGGCCTGATAGAATTTCGACAGATGAATATAGTTTTCCGGATCCTGTAAAAAATCAGCAATCGCATATTGAACCGGTGTATTCGATGCAAAAACAGTGAATTGATGCAGCTTTCTGAATTCTGCCATGAGCAGGGCCGGAGCCATCACAAATCCTGTTTTCCAGCCAGTTGCATGAAATGTTTTTCCGAATGAGCCCACCACCAGACTCCGGCTGAGCAATTCAGGATAGAGGCATACGCTCTGATGTACATTTCCATCAAAGATCAGATGTTCGTATACTTCGTCGCTCAGTACAATGATATCGCTGTCGCGGGTCAAAGCCGATAGCTGCTGAAGGTCTTCCTTGCTGATCAGACTACCACAGGGATTGTGCGGACTGTTGATGATGATCATCTTCGTGCGGTTCGTAATGAGACGTTTAACCTCACTCCAGTCGATATGAAAATCGGGTAGTTTCAGTGCTGAATATTTGACAACTCCTCCAAGTGCTTTCACCGCCGGGGCGTAGCTGTCGTATGCCGGTTCAAAAATGATCACTTCGTCAGTTTCACGCACAAAAGTGCTGATGGCAGTAAAAATTGCCTGCGTGGCACCTGCAGTCACAGTTATTTCGATTTCAGGATCGTAATCTACTCCATAGCTTGCTTTTGCTTTTGCAGCAATTGCCTGCCTGAGAACCCCGACACCGGGCATGGGAGCATATTGGTTAAAGCCCTTTTTCATATAGTGATTCACTCTTTCGATCAGCTTTGCGGAGATCGGAAAATCAGGGAAACCCTGAGAAAGATTGATGGCCTGATGATCGTTGGCTAACTTCGACATGACTGCGAAAATGGAGGTTCCGGCAGTCGGTAATTTGGAGATGATATTACCTGAAAAAACGGGCATAAATTAAAATTGGTCAAACAAAGGTAAACCGGATTCAGATGTACGCCAAATTTATCCTGCCAATATTTCTTAAAAATAGAATTAGCAGTCAGGAAAAAAGAAGAAATCACAAACTTAATATGACTTAATTCATTATCAGTCATGGTTTTCGGAGCAATAAACAGTTTGCTGTTGATAAATAGCAGTCAGGTCCCGACAAATAATGGGTGTGCGTAGTCCTAAATTAGCATCTGTTTTATCTTATAAAAGCCTCTTTATGCCAACCTCAAAAAGCAAACCCAAGAAGATTTTTGTACTCGACACTTCTGTGATCCTCTACAATCACAACGCTATCAACACTTTCGAGGAAAATGACGTGGCCATTCCGATTACCGTGCTGGAGGAGCTCGATAATTTCAAAAAAGGAAACGACACCAAGAATTTTGAAGCCCGCGAGTTTATCCGTTTTATGGATAAAATTTCGGGAAAGTATACCATGAAAAACTGGCGCCGGATCAATGGTCCTACGAAAGGGAAGTTCAAGGTGATCATGGATGAAAACAGTAAACTTGATGCCCGCAACCTCTTTGGCGGCGACAAACCCGATCACCGGATTCTGAATGCAGCACACAAATTAGCCGAGGAATACCCCGAATGTAAAGTGATTCTCGTTACCAAAGATATCAATCTGCGGCTCAAGGCAAAATCGATGGATTTGCAGGCCGAAGATTATGAAACCGGTAAAATAAAGGATCTTGAGCAGCTTTATACCGGAAAATCAGCCCTTGACGACATCGATCCGCTGGTGATTGATAAACTCTACACACAGGGATTCTGCGGTCTGGATGAGATCGGATTGCGCACAGCACTTCCCAACCATTATTTCATTCTGCGCAGCGCCAGAACTTCTACGCTGGCTTATTTCAATCCGATCACAAAACGCATCGAACGCATTGAGAAACATGCAGTTTCGCACATCATGCCGCGCAATGCCGAACAGGTTTTTGCCCTGCATGCGCTGCTCAATCCCGAGGTGAAACTGGTCACGCTGCAGGGGATCGCCGGAACCGGAAAGACCTTGCTGGCGATGGCGGCAGCCTGGGATCAGCGGAGGAATTTCAAGCAGGTGTACCTTGCGCGACCCATTGTTCCGCTGAGCAACAAAGACATTGGATTTCTTCCGGGCGATATCAAATCGAAGCTGAATCCTTATATGGAACCACTTTGGGATAATCTGAAATACATTCAGCATCAGTATGGTGAAGAGGACAAAGAATACAAACGCATCACCGAAGCCGTTGAAAAAGAGAAACTTGTGATAACTCCGCTCGCCTACATCCGTGGAAGAAGCATCTCAAATGTGTTTTTTATTGTGGATGAAGCCCAGAATCTGACACCGCATGAGGTGAAAACCATCATCACCCG
>CAZVKW010000054.1:12386-20014 GCA_964627945.1 uncultured Lentimicrobiaceae bacterium | reverse complement strand
TTTTCATGCTGCGGAAGCGGCTCCGCGAATTTTTCATTCCGCTGCTCGTTTTCACTATCCTGAATATCTATGTAATTTTTTCGTGGTGGGACTGGTCCTACGGTGGCAGTTTTGGTGCCCGCGCCATGATCGATTCCTACGGATTGCTGGCTATCGCGCTCGCAGCCATGATGGAATTCCTGATGAAACGTGCCTGGTTCATTCGATGGGCTACCGGTCTTGTACTCATTTTTATGCTTGTTCTGAATCTCTTTCAGACAGCCCAATACAAATATGGCGCGATTCATTATTGTGAGATGTCGAAAGATGCGTATTGGTACAATTTCGGAAAACTCAGCAACGATCTGGAGTTCTATAATCAGCTTGAACCCATGGACTATAGCAAACTGATTCAGGGTGAATATGTGGTTGTTCCGAGAATCAGGGAAACGATCAGTCCGCCGGCCACAACAGGATTTGAAGAACTCACCTATTTTAAAGATAAAATGCTGTCGGATGACAAGCGCTATGCCTTCAAAAATTCGGAGTTCCGCAGCGATAGCCGGAAACGAAACGGTAAGTATTCCATTTTGCTCTTTGGTGACCGGAAATTCGGCGGCGGAATCGAGTTTTACGTGAAACCCGGCGAGAAATATACCGCTTCCGTTTGGAAATATCCTGCAAACGCAAAGGCTTCAATGGTTTTTGCTTCGCCTGATGGAAAACGGCTTTATAAGCAAGGCGAAGACATCATTACAAAGGATTCAGCCGGATGGGGTTTTGTTTCGTTTGAGGTGCTGATTCCCGACGGTCCTTTCGAAAAATACCGCGTTTATCTGTGGGATAAAAAAGCTGATTCCGTCTGGTTTGATGATCTCAGGATTGAGAAAATCGAGTAGAAGTCTGTTATTCCTGAAAATAAACCCTTTTCACCCTACGGGAAATGCGTGTAAGTATCTCATAAGGAATGGTTTGTGAATCCTTTGCAACCAGATCGATCGGGTGTTTTGCATTGAAAACCACTACCTCGGCACCTTCCTCTGCATCGATCCCGTTGACATCAATCATACACATATCCATACACACATTTCCAATGATGGGCGCGCGTTCACCGTTCACCCACAAACTTCCATGCCCGTTGCTTAACAGGCGCGACAGGCCGTCAGCGTAGCCAATCGGGACAATCCCGATACGGGAAGGCCGGCTTGTATAAGTACTGCGGTTATAGCCAACACTTTCATTTTCAGGAAGTAATTTAATCTGTGTTATGGTCGATTTGAGACTAAGAACCGTCTGGAGATATTCCGTCTCTTCGTCGGTATTGGCAACACCATACAAGCCAATTCCAAGTCTGACCATTTCAAAAGCCGATTCACTGAAACGACTGATTCCGGCAGAATTTAAAATATGCCGATCAAATGGATAATTAAGTTGTTCATGCAACATGGCGCACATTTTCTCAAATGAGGCAATCTGTCCTCTGGTGAAATCATCATGATTTGGGTTATCGCTCGAGGCTAGATGTGAAAAAACTGTTCTCACCTGAATTTCAGGATGTTGCTTGAGAATGTCGATCACAATCGGCAATTCATTTTCCATGAATCCCAACCGGTGCATCCCTGTATCCAGTTTCAGATGGATACAAATTTTGTCTTCTTTCAAACCCTGATTGCGTTGAATTGCATCAAGCAATAAATGTAAAATCCTGAAACTGAATATTTCAGGTTCAAGTTTTTGACTGAGCATGGTATCCAGACTCTGTTCATCCGGACTCATCACCATAATCGGAAGACTGATCCCGGCATTGCGCAGTTCAACGCCTTCATCGGTGTAAGCAACTGTCAGATAATCAACATGATGAAACTGCAATATTTTGGCAATCTCGAAACCTCCGCTGCCATATCCGAAAGCCTTCACCATCGCCATCAGTTTGACTCCAGTTGGCAATTTTGACCGGTAATAATTGAGGTTTGCGACCAGATTGTTGAGATCGATCTCCAGAACCGTTTCGTGCGCTTTTTGCTGCAGCAGTTTTGCAATACGTTCGAAAGTGAAATCGCGGGCTCCTTTGAGCAGAATGCTTTCATTCGAAAAACCAATTTCATCCAAAGAACGAGTACAGTCGTCGGTTGAGGCGAAAAAAATCTTTTCTGTATCAAATAAATCTGATTGCCTGGAAATAGCCGGTCCGATACCGATCAGACGATGAATGCCTTTTTCTTTCAACATATTGCTGATCAGGCGATACAAAGTCTCTTCGGATAGACCGCTTTGCAGGATATCAGACAAAATGAGCGTTTTACGCGGATGTTTGCTCTGTTGGTTCAGAAAATCAAGCGCTATTGAAAGCGACTGAATATCAGAGTTATAACCATCATTAATCAAAGTACAGTTATTGATTGCATCTTTGAGTTCAAGACGCATGGCCACCGGCATGAGCTGGCTTATCCTTTGTTGTATGATCTCATTGTCATAGCCCAGATGAAGCATCATCACCCAGCAATGAATGGCATTTTCGATGGAGGCCTGATCGGTGAACGGAACAATTAGCGAAATCAATTTCGTTTTCCAGCTAGCTTCAACGAGTGTTTTCTCAGCACTTAACTCCTTCTTTATGATACGAAGATCATCATTTTCGTTTCGTCCCCAGGAAAGAATCTTAACACTTCTCAGATTGATTGATTCCTGAATTGATTCAGTAATAATCTGATAATCTGAACAATAAATGAGTGTTTCGATTCCATTGAAGAGTTTGAGTTTTTCTTCGGCTTTTTGTCTCAGACTGGTGAAATTTTCGTCATGGGCCTGACCGATGTTGGTAATGAGACCGATGGTAGGTCGAATCAGAGGCTGAAGCCTTTCCATTTCACCGGGCATGGAAATTCCGGCTTCGAAAATCGCCAGATCGTTCCTTTCTTCCAGTTTCCAAACCGACAAAGGCACGCCCACCTGTGAGTTGTAGCTTTTCGGACTGCGTACAATATTATGATCAGGACCAAGCAATTGAAACAGCCATTCTTTCACAATGGTTTTTCCGTTGCTGCCTGTTATTCCGATGACAGGAATATGAAACCGATCGCGATGCGCTTTTGTCAGCAATTGCAAGGCTTCCAGCGAATTGTTCACTTTTAGGAAGGCAACACCTGGCCAGTTCAACCAGGAATTCTCGATCTTCTCGACCACAAAAGCTTTTACTCCTTTGGCATACAGATCGGAAACAAAGCGATGCCCGTCGTTCCTGCGGCTTTGCAGTGCAAAGAATAATGAATGTGATGGATTGATCAACTGCCGGCTGTCGGTAAGCAATTCACTCAGACTGACTGTTATTGCAGGATCACCCAGCAAATCAGCCTGCATGGCGATCGCTACCTCATGGATATTATAGCCGGCACGAAGCATTTGCTTAACTTGCTGGATGTGAGGTATTTTTCAAAGGATTAGCTGTCATTTCGGCAAAATTCCGACGGCTGCGAACGATGTCGATGGCCAGATAGACCGCCTGACGGAAGGATTCTTCATCTGCTTCGCCTTTTCCGGCAAGATCGTAGGCTGTTCCATGGGCTGGTGAAGTCCTGACGATTGGAAGTCCGGCAGTAAAATTCACACCACCATCAAAAGCAATGCTTTTGAAAGCTGTAAGTCCCTGATCGTGATACATCGACAAAACGCCATCGTATTTGGTCCATGAGCCTGAACCAAAGAATCCATCGGCAGCAAATGGTCCGAAAACAAGATATCCCATCTTACGGGCTTCTTCCAGAGCCGGAATCACAACATCAATTTCTTCAGATCCGAGCAGTCCGCCATCACCGGCATGCGGATTCACACCAAGAATAGCAATCCGAGGCCTGACAATGCCAAAATCACGGATCAAACTCTGGTTCAATATTTTTATTTTGCTAATAATCAGCTCTTTGGTGATAGTTTGCGGCACATCCTTCAGCGGGATATGACCTGTAATCGTTCCAACCCGCAGGGTATTCCATACCATCAACATGAGCGGAGTGGCATTTTCAAAACGCATGGATAAATATTCGGTATGACCCGGGAAATCGAAATCGACTGACTGGATATTCTGTTTGTTGATAGGAGCTGTCACAAGAGCATCTATTTTGTCAGATTTCAGATCCTGAACGGCTAGTTCCAGCGCCTGATATGCAGCGTCACCGGCTTCCTTTGTCGCTTTACCCATATCGATTTTAAGCTCATTTTCGGTGATATTTACGATATTCAGCTTTTTAGGGTTTGCCTGATTGGCGTCTTTCACCACATTAAAGGTCAATTCCTGCGAGGCAGTAAATTTCCGGTGAAAGGAAGCGGCCTTCACTTGTCCGTAAATTACAGGACTGAACAATTCCAGCATTCTGGCATCTCCCAATGCCTTGAGAATCACTTCATAACCAATTCCGTTGATGTCACCGTGTGTAATTCCAATCCTCATGCGACTTTCCGGACTTTTTGCTGTTTCTTCCATACCCTGATTCTTGCTTAAAGCACAAAATTAGGCAATTTTCCCTTTCAATTCCTCGAAGGGTGAAACGCGGGACAGTGAAAGCAGCATCAATAGATTCAGATCAAATGGCGTAATTGCAATAATTGAAAGATGCTTCGGGCAATTTCGTCATCCGTCAGGGTGCTATTGTTGAACCGGAGATCAAAAGGTACATCATCTATCGCCTTCTTTCCCAGATCGAGGAAGAGCTGTTCGCGGCTTTTATCGAGTTCAGAAACCAATCCATGACCTTCATTTTCAGTGATTTTGCGCTTTGAAGCCATGTTTTTAATCCGCCAGGAAAATGGGGCCTCGAGACGGATATGTATTCCATGAGCAAGATCGGAAGTGATCGCGGCTCCTGCCCTACCTACAATGACAACATTCCCATCAAGTGCGATATTCCGGATCAATTGCCTGATTGTCCGATGGATCACCTTATCGCTTTTATAGTTCCGGTCACCAAAGGCCCTGAGGATTTCTTCAATATGGCTGTGTTTTTCGGCATCGAACACCTTTTCCACATGCCGGTGATCGATGTTTAACTCATTGGCCGACAGATCAATAATTTCCTTGTTGATGAGTTTCCATTTCGATTTGCTCTGTTCATTGATCAAATGAACCAGCATTTTTGAGATTTCGAAACTGTTGCAGCCGCTCTGTCTCGAGATCGTAACGAAAGGTCGCGGGCCAGATGCTCGTTGAAATAAAGAGTCCTGATATCTTTCGTCGAAGTATTTTACAAGATCGATTGCCATAATTTCAAGGTTTTATGATGTGATATGTGTTGACGAACGAAATTCACAAAATAAAATGCGTGAGCAATTAAGCCTACTACAAATATAAGTCAGACGGGATTTTTTTCAAAGTAATTCTTATTATTTCCTAAGCATCAGGGCTTTATGGAAACATCAGATTTCCCTTCCTTGAAGATGACAGCTTTGTTCTTCCGGCCATCAATCACCACCTGAAGCGGTGTGTCGAAATGCAGATGCCTTACAAACTCATCCTCATAAACAACCGTTTGATCCTTAAGATATTCCAAATCATAATGACCATCATTCAGAAATGGATTGATGGTGAAATATCCCACGCCAAAAGAAGTCAGATTCTGAAAGAAATGTGTTCCCTGACTGGGGTCGATGCGGTAGTTTTCGAGACCGGATTCAATAATGACGCGGGCTGCCGAAATCTGCGGCCATTTGACAGGGATTCCCAGCCATGGATCGCTTGATCCCCAGCGTCCCGGACCCACGAGCACATAATTCTGATCACGCTTCAGAAAACCGGCATTCAGATTTCCAATCAGTTCGGCCATTGCATTGGTTTTTGAGGCATCAAAAGACTCTGGTTTCACATACACAAGATCGTAGATATCATCAATAATGCCGTTTCCAAGCGCATGATTGGCCATGATGACGGTATTTTCCTTGTGGATACTGTCAAAATCAACTTCGATGGCATCGTGAATATTAACAATGGGTCGGATTTGCAGCACATAAAACATTTTCTGAACTCCCGGAGGCTTGTTTAACTCCACCGCGAACTCAATTTCGATCGGTTTTCCCATTTCACGCTGACCCACTTCAAGCACTTCACGAAGAATTTCGGAAAGAGGGAAAGTATTGTATTTCAGGATATTGGAATACGTAACCAGTTTCTTTCCTCCATCCTGATAACCATCGCGCAACTGATTGCTGTCGTAATCGTAAGTTGAACACACAAGTTGCAAAGCCCCGTCTTTCTCGGCATCAGAAAGCTTGAGTTTCATCAGATTGGTGGCGTCATCCACCTGAGGATTGAAACTATCCGGATTCATATCCAGTGCATAGAAAGTTTTCTGGGTTTCGCGCAAAGCCAGTCCGGGCTGACTGGTTTGCAGCACTTTCTGTGGATATTTGGGTGAAAAGCGAAGTGATTGTCCTCCGTCAACGATGTATTTTCCTAGTCCGAGAGCGATATTGGCAATTCCGTCTTCGGGTTTTTCGGGCGGAATCGGATAGAAATTGATCGAACGTGCCACACCTGAACAGGCCGGATAATAATGTGTCTTATAGGATTTTCCACACACTTCCTGAATCACAATGGCCATTTTTTCCTCATCGATCATATTCTTGGTCGCCATCATATAGGCCTTGCTATCCTTAAAATAAGTAGAAGCATACACACTCTTGATGGCAATGCTGAGCATCCGGATCATGGTTCGCTCATCATTCTCAACCATCGGAACCATATAGGTGCTGTAAATTCCGGCAAAGGGCTGATAATGTGAATCTTCGAGCAAACTGGATGAACGCACGGCAATCGGATTTTTCACCACCGAAATCATGGTATACAAATCCTCGTGAATCCTGAAAGGCAGACGGGCATCGATAAAATGCTGCAGAATTTCATCGTTTGAAAGATCATCACTTAGAGCAATCGAATAAAGATTGTTTTCTTCCATGAAATCATCGAAAACATCGGTGCAAAGCACTACCGTACGTGGAATCCCGATTACGAGTCCCTGAAACCTGTCATTCAAGCGATTACGCTTGATTAGAGAATCGAGGAATGCCAGTCCGCGTGCTTTTCCTCCGATAGAACCCTGACCAATGCGTGTAAAGGAAAGATATTCATCGAAGCTCTCGCGGTTAAACTCGGCAATAACTCCTTTGGCTTTGTTGAGCCGGAAATTGGCGATGGCGTCAAATACAAAACGTTTCACTTCGTCGGTATCCTTGAAATCGTCGGAAGAAACCAGTTTGAACAAATCGGCCAGAGGGAATAATGCCCTGGCTCTGAGCCATTTACTTAAATGATTTCGTTCGATATGGTATTGTAAAGATTCACTTGGAACCTGAAAAATCTTCTCCTGCATGGCTTTGAGGTCGGCTGCCCGAACCAGTTCCTGCCCTGTTTTTGGATCCTTGAACACAAAATCACCAAAAGCAAAATATTCCTTGATAAATCTCCGGAGCTCAAGCGACAGCGTTTTGGAGTTTTTATTGATAAAACCCACCTTTATTTCCTTGGCTGTTTCTTCATTCTCAATATCAGAAGACTGCAGCAGCAAAGGCATGAATTTATCGTTTTTCTTCACCACCTGACATAGTCTGATGCCGGCTTTCGGATCAATTTTCCCTTCGCGTTCGTAGGAAATATCCGAAATAATTCC
>CAZVKW010000054.1:0-12286 GCA_964627945.1 uncultured Lentimicrobiaceae bacterium | reverse complement strand
AGAATATCTGCATTTCCGAGCCAATTGAAAACATAATCAACGGCTTTCAGCTCTTTGCGGTCGATTTTGATCGAAAGTTCGCGCGAAAATGGGGTGAGAACCACGATCGGAACCTCGGGATATTTCTGTTTCAGTTTTTCCGCAAAAATAAAAGTACTCGCTTCTTCAGCGCTTAACATGGTGATGATCAGATCAATACTATGCTCTTTCATGATCCGGCAGGCTTCATCTTCACTGGTTGTGAGGTAGAAACTGGGCGGGTAACGCAGATTTAGGGAAACATATTCGTTGAAAATCTGCTCATCGATGCGGCCGTCTTCTTCAAGGATGAAGGCATCGTAAACCGACGAAATGAGCAGAACATGGTAAATTCGTTTTTTCATCAGATTCGTAAACGCGGTATCGCTGAACCTGAAATTGTGCTTGTATAACTCGGAGCGAACAGGAGACATAAGATTCTGATTGATTCGAGTGCCAATTTAATACTTTCATGAATATAATTGAACGAAAGAGATTGCAAATAAAACCTTTTGAAAAGCTAGCCACAGATTCACAAATTAAATTCCAATTAATAATCTGTGAATCTGTGAATCTGTGGCTAACTTTTATCTGCGGCAATCACTTCTAACCTTACATCTGAAAACAAAAAAAGCCGGTCGGAACCGGCTTTCATAATCATTTTAGCAATGGCAGCTTCCGCCTGCGCCGGATTCAGCCATTTCTTCCGTTTCACAACTTCCGCAGCCGTGACCATGTTCGTGATCATGGTGGTGATCGTGTTTCTTTGAACCGCCGCCACAGCAGCTATCGTTGGGTGTTCCGCAGCCGCAGCCCGAAGGTGCAGGATTCAGTTCTTCGTAGGTTGCTTCACGCACATTCAGCACTTCGCCTTTGGTAAAAAGCTCTTTCCCGGCCAAAGGATGGTTAAAATCCATTGTGATTGTATCATCCTTTATTTCAGTGATATAGCCATTGAACGGATTTCCCTGATTGTCCATCATCGGGATCATTTTGCCTACAACGAGTGATTCAGATTTCAGCTCTCCGTTTACCACGAAGGCTGTTTTTGGAATATCCATCACCATTTCGTGCTTGTACACGCCAAAGGTTTCTTCCGGACTGAGGATAAACTCAAACTCGTCGCCCGATTTCAGTCCAATGAGTTTGTCTTCGAAGCTTTTCATCAATCTGCCGAGGCCAAAGACCAGGGTGCGCGGATTGGCGAGTGGAGCTTCTTCGAGCACTTCACCGGCTGCATCACCGAGCTTGATGCTGTATGTTAATACACCTACTTTATGTTGTTCGATTTTCATATCTGCTATATTTTTTTGAAATTCAGACTGCAAAAATACATTATATTATTTAGACGGATTTAAAATAAGGATGATTTTATTGCATTTTCTTCCCATTAAAACGCCATACTTTTCAACAGATTTCATACTCAACTCATATTCAGATAATCTGTTGCTTAACAAAGTATGACAGATTTTTTTCAAAAACATTTGCACAATCAGAAAATTATCTGTTATTTTGCACTCCCAATTCAGGGCACACCCATTAAAATTGAAGCGCGATGTCAAAGATTTGTCAGTTAACCGGAAAGAAAACAATTACAGGAAATAAGGTTTCCCACTCAAACCGCAAAACCAGAAGGACATTTGAACCTAATCTGCAAACCAAAAGATTTTTTGTTCCTGAATTGCAGGAATGGATTATGCTCAAGGTTTCAGCTGCAGGTATTCGTCTCATCAACAAAAACGGTATTTACGCTGCTTTGATGAGTGCCGACGCCAAAGGTCATCTCTATCGTTCCTAAGTATTTCCACGAAAAATATTCAAAGCTGCCTTTCGGCAGCTTTTTTTATTTCCTGCAGCCGTCAAATAATAAAAGAAAGGCAAATCAGTTATCTTTGAAAGGATTTTTCAAGCATGATATTTCAACGTTTACAGCTTTCTTTTCTGATATTTTTCATTTCAGTTTCAGGTTTTGCACAAGGCACTGCAAGCATTTACGGCAGAGTAAGTGACGAAACCGGACGAAACCTTGACCTGGTGAATGTAGCTTTGCAAGGCTTTCCCGGGGGTTCAATCACCGATAGCAGAGGCCGGTTCGACATGCGGGTTCCGGCTGATACCAGCCTTGTTGTTTCTTTCAGTTTCATTGGTTATCAGACATATACGCAGATTGTTAAACTCAGGACAGGAGAGAAAAAGCAGATTCAGGTAAATCTATCCATGATTGCGACGAACCTGCCTACATCTGAAGTCCGCGACCAGCGCCTGCGCAGCACAACCCTCAACAAACTGAATCCGAAGCAGGCCCAGCTGCTCCCAAGCATCGGAGGCGGAATTGAAGACCTGATCAAAACGCTTCCGGGCGTATCGTCGAACAACGAACTCAGCTCGCAATATACCGTTCGTGGTGGAAATTTCGATGAAAACCTCGTGTATGTAAATGGTATCGAAATTTACCGTCCCTTCCTCATCCGTTCGGGTCAGCAGGAAGGACTCAGTTTTCTGAATCCGGCACTTGTATCGTCCATTTCCTTCTCAGCCGGAGGATTCACAGCTGAATATGGTGACAAACTATCATCAGTGCTCGATGTAACGTATAAAAGACCAACAGAAACAGCCGCGTCGGTTGGCCTGAGTCTGCTGGGCGCCGATTTTCATATCGAAGGTCGGGCAGCCAAAGACCGCTTAAGTTATTTGCTTGGAGCACGTTACAAAACTACCCAGTATGTTTTGAGTGCCCTCGAAACGCAGGGATCTTACAAGCCTGATTTTATGGATATTCAGGCCCTGATTCAATACGAAATTGATCCGAAATGGGAACTTTCACTGTTGGGTTACTATTCAAGAAACAAATACAAACTCGTGCCCGAAAGTCGTCAAACCGATTTCGGAACATTCAGCGAAGCCTACCGCCTGAATATTTATTTCGACGGACAGGAAGTTGACCAATATGCTACCGGAACAACTGCGCTGACTTTGAGTTTTCAGCCCCATCGCGATCTCGACCTGAAACTGATTGCATCTGCTTATTCAACGGCCGAATCGGAAACCTACGATATTCAGAGTCAGTACTGGATTGGAAAACTGGAGACTTCAAGCGCAAGCGAACAATTTGGAAATGTTGTTCAGTCACAGGGTATCGGTACATTTATCGAACATGCGCGTAACTACTTCTATGCCAATGTAATTAATCTCGACCACAAAGGAACCTACATCAATGATCGTTCGGTTTTGAAATGGGGCGTACGCTATCAGTTTCAGCAGATTGATGACAAAATTAGCGAATGGGAAATGATCGATTCAGCCGGATTCAGTCTGCCACATCCGACTGATTTTCCCGGAATTCCGAATCCCGATAAGGCTGATTTCATCGTGAATGAAAACATCAAAGCTCATAACACACTGAATGTGAATAGTCTGAACGGGTATTTACAAAACTCCTGGACTTTCTTCGATAAGCGTGAAAACGAATTTACTTTCACAGCTGGTATCAGAGCCAATTACCGTGATCAAAACAAAGAATGGACTTTCAGCCCGAGAGCAAGTCTGGGATGGCGGCCAAACTGGGAGAAAAAAATGGTATTCCGCCTGGCAACCGGCTTGTACAATCAGCCACCATTTTATCGCGAAATGCGCCTGTTCGACGGTTCAATTTATCCAAACGCTGTTTCACAGCAATCCTTTCAGGTCATTTTAGGTACCGATTTGAGTTTTCATGCATGGAACCGACCTTTTGTGTTTACTGGCGAAATGTATTACAAATACCTCTTTGATCTGGTTCCGTATGAAGTGGATAATGTGCGCATCCGCTATTATGCGGATGAACTTGCCACGGGCTACGCAGCCGGTATCGATCTGAAAATCAATGGTGAATTTGTTCCGGGAATCGAAAGCTGGGCAAGTTTGTCGTTTATGAAAACCGCTGAAGATATCATTGGGGATTCGTATATCGACTATCCTACTGACGCAGCTGGAAATGTAACAGATACATTAACAGTCTTTCCCGGATTCATTCCTCGTCCGTCTGATCAAAGGGTTCAGTTTTCTATTTTCTTTCAGGATTATATCCCGCGCTATCCCACTTTCAGGGTAAATGTGAAATTGCTATTCGGCACCGGACTTCCTTTCGGGCAGCCCAATACAGAACGCTATCAGCAAACCCGTCGAATGCCGCCATACCGCCGTGTGGATATCGGTTTCAGCAAGCAGCTTATTGGTGAAGATTCTGATTTTGGTAACAAAAACATTCTCAGACACATAAAGAATCTCTGGTTAAATCTGGAAGTCTTCAACCTGCTTCAGATCAACAATACTGTTTCCTATATCTGGATCAAAGACGTGAACAATATCCAGTATGGTGTTCCGAATTATCTCACCCCTCGTCAGCTGAACCTTAAAATCGTGGCTGAATTTTAAGCTTTCAGGAACAAATTCCCGTTTGCTTTGTTTATGCTTTCCAAAGGAAGATTTCCTTCCGGAAATGTATGTACATCATAAATTTATAATCAAATGGGAACAAAAATTAAAGATCTGACATTCGAGAAATTGCCATACAGTTTCATCGCGCTTGAGCCACATATCGACGCGCTGACGATGGAAATTCATTACAGCCGTCATCACAAAACCTATTTCGACAATCTTCAGGCAGCCGTAAAAGACAACGAAATGGCTGAACTGTCGCTTTGTGAAATATTTGAAAACATGAGCAAATACCCGACAGCGCTGCGTAATCACGGTGGCGGGCATTACAACCACAATCTGTTCTGGTCGGTGATGTCACCCGATGGTGGCGGACAGCCTACCGGTGAAATTGGCAAAGCCATCGAAAAAGAATTTGGTACTTTTGAGGCCTTCAAGGAATCTTTCAACAATGCCGCCAAAACACGTTTTGGAAGTGGTTGGGCCTGGCTGTGCGTTAAAGCTGACGGTTCATTGTGTGTTTGTTCAACACCCAATCAGGATAACCCATTGATGGATGTGGCAGATTGCAAAGCCAAACCGGTTCTGGGACTGGATGTCTGGGAACATGCGTATTATCTGAAATACCAAAACAAACGCCCGGACTATATTTCAGCCTTCTGGAATGTTGTTAACTGGCAGGAAGTTGAAAAACGATATCTGAAAGCGATCGGAGCTTAGTAAAATAAAAAAGGAACCTTCGGGTTCCTTTTTTTATGATTTGCTTTTCAAATTATTCGAAAAAAGCGA
Organism: uncultured Lentimicrobiaceae bacterium; assembly: GCA_964627945.1. Lineage (GTDB taxonomy): Bacteria > Bacteroidota > Bacteroidia > Bacteroidales > F082 > CAJBPB01. The sequence goes on along the minus strand of CAZVKW010000054.1, from coordinate 7,063 downwards.
TGGATTTCTGAATGAGGCTGATGGCTTCCATCAGTTCAGCTTCGGTGATCACCAATGGAGGCGCAAAGCGAATGATATGACCATGGGTTGGTTTTGCCAACACACCGTTTTCGGCCATTTTCACACAAACATCCCAGGCAGTCTTTCCGTTTTTCGGTCGGATCACAATCGCATTCAGCAAGCCTTTACCACGCACCAATTCGATCATTTCGTGTTTGAATTCTGCCATTTCTTTCCGGAAAATCTGACCCAGACGTTCAGCATTATCAGCCAGTTTTTCATCTTTCACAACATCAAGCGCTGCAACTGCAACGCGGGCTGCCATCGGGTTTCCACCAAAAGTGCTTCCATGTTCACCCGGTTTGATACAAAGCATGATTTCATCGTCGGCCAGCACCGCTGAAACCGGATAAAAACCGCCTGAAAGAGCTTTGCCCAGAATGAGAATATCCGGACGAACACCTTCATGATCGCAGGCCAGTAATTTACCTGTACGGGCAATCCCTGTCTGAACTTCGTCAGCAATGAAAAGTACATTTTTCGCTTTACAGAGATCAAAAGCTTTTTTCAGATATCCTTCATCAGGAACATAAACACCGGCTTCACCCTGAATAGGTTCAACAAGAAAACCAGCAACAGTCGGATCGGCCAAGGCAGTTTCGAGGGCTGCTAAATCATTGTATGGAATCGTGATAAAACCGGGTGTAAATGGTCCGAAACCTGAATAAGAATCCGGATCGGTTGACATACTGATGATGGTGATGGTACGTCCGTGGAAATTGCCTTCGCAAACGATGATTTTTGCTTCGTTTTCCGGAACGCCTTTTTTCATATATGCCCATTTACGGCAAAGTTTGAGGGCGGTTTCGTCACCTTCGGCACCACTGTTCATCGGCAGTACCTTTTCATATCCGAAATAGCTGGTGATATATTTTTCATAAACACCCAGTGTATCGCTGAAAAAAGCGCGGGAAGTCAGGGTAAGCGTGCGTGCCTGATCGATCAGGGCATCTGCAATTTTTGGATGACAATGTCCTTGATTTACAGCTGAATATGCTGAAAGAAAATCAAAATATTCTTTTCCTTCCACATCCCAAACCTTGGCTCCCTTGCCTTTGGCGAGGACAACCGGAAGTGGATGATAATTATGTGCTCCATACTTCTCTTCGAGTTCAATGGCAAGCTTCGATGTCATTTTTTCGGTCATAAAAAATCCTTTTTGTTATTTACTGTGAATATGTTAACAATATTGCTACAAATGTACAAACTTCCGTGAAACCACTGATAATTGATGAAAAAATGACTCGCAGAAATCAAATTTTAAAGAAGATGTCGGAAAGGAAGCAGCAGCCATTCGAAGAATTTATTGATCAAGGGACGGCGTTTCCATTGATCATAATCAAAACTCTCTGAGTTTTCGATCGTTGCATGGATATGTCTGACAACCTGTTCGGCAATCTCTTTTTGGGTACCCAGTAAAACAACTTCATACATATATCTGAAACTCCTGTAATCGAAGTTGGGAGATCCGATACTGAACTGACTATCATCAACAAGCAAAAGCTTAGCATGCAAATTATGAGGCATATACATCGAAAATTCTATTCCGTTGACATGCAGATATCCCATATATTTATTGCGCAGGATATCTACCAGTCCCACATCGGAGCGTCGTGGAAGAATCACATGCACTTTCACGCCACGCTGAACAGCCTCAACCATTGCTTTCCGAAGCATAAAACCAGGCAAAAAGTAAGGAGTCACAACAGTAACACTTTCCTTTGCTTTGCGGATCATCTGAATATACCGACGCATGATACGCTGTTTGGTGATACCAGGCATATCGCGTACGATTTCGAAATTGTGAAACCTCAACAATCGAAGGTAATTGGCCTTGAAAAGCACATACTTATTGTAAATCCGGAAATCGAGATTGAAGACTTTTTTGAGTGTGTGTGTAAGGTCACCTTTGATCCGAAGCATCGATTCGCGCCAGTTCAGGTTGTATTCAGTCAGATTGGAACTACCGATATACGAGATTGAATCGTCGATAATCATCAGTTTCCGGTGATTGCGCCGATGACCACGGGTAAAAATGTCAGTATTAAATTTGATTTTTTCGAAAAATCGTACTTCTGCTCCCAATTTAATGAGATCATCAAAAAAATTGCTCGATACGGCCGATCCTCCCCAGAAATCAATTAATAATTTTATCTCAATCCCTTCTTTAGCTCTCTTGATCAACGCATCTTTAAATCGCGTTCCAATCACATCATTTCCAATACGATAGGTTTCGATATAAATGTACTGAGCGGCATTTTCGATGTCATCGATCATGGCATTGTAATAGCGGATCGGATCGGAGAAGAGATGATATGGTTCGTGAATCTGTTTCATCTTCCGTCGAAAAGATTAATTAGCCTTTTTTCTTGACTTCAATATCCACAGAATTCCCAATACAATAAAAGTCAGAAGAACAAATGTGAGGATCGATCTGTAAAGCAGAAGCATTTGATCCTGATGCTTGTTTTCCTGTTCGAGGCGATCCAACTCAGGAATCAGTTCATTAATCTTGTACCGGGCTTCCGATTCCTTGGTTTTTAAATCGTTTAATTCGCTGGATAGTGTGTCCTTGGCAGCTGAATACACTATAAATTCTTCCATAAAACCCTGATAATCTCCAAGAGCCGCATAATTCTTCAGTTTTGCCTCATTGACAATCTGATAATAATTTTTCATACCATGCTCGGTTGCCATAGTCAGGCAGGTATTCAGGTATTGGTTCGATTCACGAAATTCATTGTTTTTTTGATGAGCGATGGCGATATAATAGTTTGTGCGAACGATTCCTTCTTTATAACCAATTGCCTCACTGATTCTGAGTGCTTTGCCATATCGTTCGTAGGCTTCGAAAAGCTGTTTCCGATCGCGGTAGACGTTTCCGATATTGGCCAAAACAACAGCCATACCTAACTGATTACCAAGTAATTCACGAATTGACAGAGACTGCTCAAAATATTCAAGTGCTTTGGTTGTATCTTTCACATCCTGATAATACAGCATCCCGATATTGTTGTAGACACGTCCAAGCTCAACGAAATCCTCTTTTTCTTCAAATAGATTTTTGGCCTCGGTTAGCATTTCAAGCGCAAAATCACTTTTATCCCACTGCCAGTAAACCAGTCCCACGTTCATGGTCATCTTGGCATAGCGAAGTGTATCTTTTAGTTCTTTATAAACGAGTCTGGCCTGATAATAACCATCCATGGCTTTGTTGAAATCACCGAGTGAAAAATAAATTGTTGCCATATTTCCAATAGATCCGGCAAGTGGCCCGGTAAGATCATGCGCTTTTTCTATCTCAGAAGCTTTTGTCAGAAACTCAATCGCCTTATCAAATTCGGCCAGATTTTTATAGACCAAACCCATATTATTATAGGCTTTTGCGAGATCTGCAAAAGCTGTTGTAGCTGCAAAAGCTTCGGCAGCTTTCCCGTAATAATCAAGCGATAATGCAAAATCTCCTGACAATGAAGCACTTTCGCCCATAGAAAGTAAAATTCTTCCTTTGAGGTTTTCGAATCCTTCATCCGCAGCGTATTTACCCGCTTCGACACCCGTTTGCAAACTTTTGTCCAAAGAGATATCGCGGTATGCTTCCGACAGCATGATCAGTGTTTCGATCCGTTCACGACCTGATTGCAGTCCGACAAGCTTGTTCAGACTGTCAATTTTAATAAGGTTGCCATCAGCAAAAATCGAAACAGTGTAAAACACTGCAAACCAAAGTAATATCGATTTTTTCAAAACAATTATTTACAGCAATAATACTCATTCTTCTTCGAAGTTTTGTCAATGATCCAGAAAAAATTCATTTACTCCAAAATGCCTGTGTATCTTTGTTCAAAATCGATTCATATGATCCGATCAATGACAGGCTTCGGGAAATCCGATGTTTTATGCGGTGATAAAAAATTCACTATCGAAATCCGTTCACTGAACAGCAAGCAGCTCGATTTGTCGGTAAGACTGCCCAACGAACTCAAACCCATTGAGTTCGAAATCCGCACACTTATCAGTCAAACCGTACTCAGAGGGAAGGCTGATTTTTTTGCGAGCAGCGAAACGCTTCAAAACAAATCGGTCATGCAGATGGATATTGAAGTGATCAAAGCTTACCAGAAACAGCTTGAGGAATTGTCAGATATGACATCCATCCGACTTCCCGAAAATATGCTGGGATTGATCAGCAAGTTTCCGGGCGTATTTACGAATGCCGAAGAAACACTTCCTGAAGATAATATCAAACAGTTAATGCTGACAATTCAGGAAGTCCTGAAACAGTTTGATGAATTTCGTTTGCAGGAAGGCAAAATTCTCAAGGCCGAAATACTGAACCGTATAGCCGTGATCATCAATCTTCTCGATCAGGTTGAACCATTTGAGATTCAGCGATTGGATACCGTAAAAAACCGTATGCAGAAAAATTTCAGCGAATTGAATGAATCCATCAAATTTGATGAAAACCGCTTTGAGCAGGAACTGATCTATTATATTGAAAAACTTGATATTACGGAAGAAAAAGTTAGATTGAGACAGCATTGTAATTATTTTTCCGAAACGATCGATGAAGAAAATTCGGGCAAAAAACTTGGTTTCATCACCCAGGAAATCGGTCGCGAAATCAATACATTGGGATCAAAAGCCAATGATGCCAATATTCAACGTCTGGTTGTTCAGATGAAGGACGAATTGGAAAAAGTGAAGGAACAACTATTTAACATCCTGTAAACATGACTGGTACCGGAAAACTACTTATTTTTTCGGCTCCTTCAGGATCCGGGAAAACGACTCTGGTCAAACATTTGCTTCAAAGTATCGATGGGCTTTCATTTTCCATATCGGCCACAAGCCGTAAGATGCGGGCTGGTGAACAACACGGAAAAGATTATTTTTTTCTGAGTCAGGAAGAATTCAAAGAAAGAATTGAAAAAGGTGATTTTCTGGAATGGGAAGAAGTTTATCATGGGATTTTTTATGGTAGTCTTCGTTCGGAAGTTGACCGGATGCTCAACGAAGGAAAACATGTTCTGTTTGATGTGGATGTAATTGGTGGCTTGAATATCAAGAAACAATATCAGGATCAGTCACTTGCAGTTTTTGTGAAGGCCCCTTCCATCGCGGTACTGCGTCAAAGATTACAGGATAGAAGCACCGATTCGGAAGATATCATAAATCAACGAATTCAAAAAGCAGAATTTGAAAGTACTTTCGCGCCACAGTTTGATCTGATTCTTGTAAATGACGATCTCGAAACTGCAAAAAATGAAATAACAGGACTTGTACTTCAATTTATTCAGGCATGAAAGCGATCAATTTCCCACTTCAATACAAAGCAATCGAGCTTCCGGCCTACAACTTGAATACGATCAGGGCCATGCTCAGTCTGCGGCTGGCAGAAAAAACCATTGAAAAAATTGCTTCTGATAAGATCCTGATTCAGGTTCAGGCGGCACCCTGCAATCCGTCGGATATCGCCTTTTTGCAAGGAGGTTACAATGTTGTAAAATCTTTACCTTGTGTTCCGGGCTTCGAAGGAACAGGCATTGTGGTGGCCGTCGGAGAACTAATAAATGCTGAAAAATGGCTTGGAAAAAGAATCAGTTTCTTCGCACAGGCCGATGATAACGGCAGTTGGTCAGAATACACAACGATCTCGGAAAGTGAGGCTGTCGTGATTGATGAAAGACTCAGCACAGACCAGGCTTCCGGATTTTTTGTAAATCCATTCACTGCTTTCGGACTTTTCGAAATTGCCATCAAAAACCAATCCTCAGCTATCATTGTCAATGCTGCCGGAAGTCGCGTTGCGTCCTTTTTATGCGCATTTGCCAAACAAAACGGCGTCTCGTGTTACGGCATTGCCCGCAAACAGCAAACAATCGATCAGCTGGAAAATAAAGACTTCTCAGGCCTTTTTCTGGCCTCAGACAAGCAACTGGATGAAAAACTTTGTGCTGCTCTAAAACAGGAGCATTCAGCCATTTTTTATGATGCCGTGGCAGGTGAACAAACCGGTAGCATCGCCCGTTGCATGCCCGCAAATTCAGAAATTGTCGTTTACGGAGGACTTTCAGCTAAGGATTTATCCGGATTTTCGGCTATGCAACTGATTTTCAATAATCTGAAAATTTCGGGTTTCAATCTGAATGACTGGATGCGCATGAATTCTGTTCAGGAAAAAGAAAAAGCGGCTAAAATCCTCACCGAAATGTTTCTTTCCGATGAAATCGAAATGCCGGTCAGTATCCGTGTAGAACCCGATGAAATTGTGAAAGGATTAAGGATGTATCTGGGTGATATGTCGGCAGGTAAAATGTTGATTGAGTTTTAAATCCTTTTTTCATGACAGAAAGAATCGGATTATTTTTCGGATCATTCAACCCTATCCATCACGGACATCTGATGCTGGCAAATTATCTTGTGGAATATACTGATCTGCAGGAAGTCTGGTTTGTTGTTTCACCCCACAATCCATTAAAGGACAAAAAAACGCTTCTGGCTGATTACCACCGCCTGGATATGGTGAGCATGGCCATCAACGATTATCCAAGATTCAGGGTGAGTGATATTGAATTCAGGATGCCCAAACCATCCTTTACGATTGATACCCTTGTCAGACTTTCCGAAAAACATCCGGGGAAACTATTTTCGGTGATTTGTGGGATGGATTCGCTACAATCATTTCACAAGTGGAAGAATTTTGAGCAGATACTCGAAAACTACCGCCTGATCGTGTATCCGAGAAAAAATCATATTGCAAGTGCTTTGGAAAATCATCCTGCTGTGCAGATTGTTCAGGCACCGGAAATTGAAGTATCGTCGAGTTTTATCCGTCAGGGAATTTGGGAAGGGAAAGATCTGAATTTTTTCGTTCCTGCAAAGGTTTACCGGTATATTCAGGATATGCACTTTTACGAAAAATAAACCTTCATTTTTAAATTGAATAAAACAAAAAGGGAGCCTTTCGGCTCCCTTTTTGTTTGGGTGAAGTCATAATGAC
>CAZVKW010000053.1:18341-20210 GCA_964627945.1 uncultured Lentimicrobiaceae bacterium | reverse complement strand
GTCAATCATTTCCGCATTTTTATCGAAACCGGCAGCAATTCCCACCGGATTCGGGAAATGCAGACCAAATACCTCACGTTCAAGACTTTGATCTTTGACCGTAAAATACCAGCGAAATAAACTGCGCAACGGAGGTACATTCCCTACAATTTTCAGAAAAAAAGCAACCCAATGATGAATCGTTTCAGGCTGAAGCAAAAAAAACAATGGACGAAATATGCTCTTATACATGCTGTGTTTTCAGATAATATTCAGAATATCAATTCTTTAATTACAAAAATATGAAATTTAAGGATTTAAGAAATTCATATTTATAAATGACGTATCTATCTTTTTAAATTAAGTTCGTTCGTTATGTACATAAAAAAAGTCCCTGACGGGACTTTCGTTATTACAATTCCTTTGTTTCTTCAACAGTTTCTGCATCAGCAATTTCGCTTGTTTCACTGAAGTCGAGGAGGTTCTTCTCAACCAGCATCTGGTACCATGTAAAAACCTTTTTCATATCAGAAGGATAAACTGCTTCGGTATTGTAATCCGGAACAACAGTTTCAAATTTCTCCTTTAACTGATTCTGATTCAGTTTTTTGACGTCGAATTCCAGATTGACTCCCATTTCGGTGTGAATCTTTTTAAACACTTCTTTCAATGGTCTGTCATCGCCTTCTGTAAATATGCTGATTTCCTCGAGTGAACTCATTTTATCGTGCAGAAATGCAGGAAAACGTTTCCCATCGATGAGCGATTCTACAATTACATTGCTTTTACCTTGTCCGGTGACCAGAAATAGTCCGGGTTTTCCACTGATTGAAACGATTTTGCTTAAATCCATATGTAAATTTTTGGCAAAAATACAAAATCCTGCAGAATGTTTGCTGCTTCCTGGATGGAATTGAAGGCAGAGTAGCCAAATCCTTGATCGATTTATTCACATTTAAGGTAATTGTTAGTTTTTATCATTTTCCAATAAAAATCGATCGAAAATATTGACCGGATTCACCTACCTTTATCATTCAATTTTTTGAAAATGGAAACGATACAATTGCGCCCACTCGGAAGAACCAAAATGATGGTAACCCCCATCGGACTCGGATGCTGGCAGTTCAGCAAACAACAAAATATGGCTGGAAAATTCTGGCCAACACTCGAAGATGATATTATCAATCAGGTAGTTTCCCTTTCACTTCAAGGCGGAATAAATTGGTTCGATACGGCCGAAGTCTACGGAAACGGGGCATCTGAAAAAGCACTTTCATCAGCTTTACAGTTAAGCGGAAAAAAGCCTGGTGAGGTTCTTATCGCAACAAAATGGTGGCCGATGCTGCGTTTCGCATCCAATATCCGTAAAAGCATTTATAAGCGCATCGAATTGCTTGACCCATACCCCATCGATCTTTACCAGGTGCATCAGCCATGGGGTTTTTCAAATGAAAAAAGTGAGCTGAAAGTCATGGCTGAGATTCTCGAAAAGAAACTGATCAAAAATATTGGTGTCAGCAATTTTTCGGCAGAGAAAATGAAAAATGCATGGGAAACACTCGACAAAAAAGACATTCCATTGGCTACCAATCAGATGAGATACAGCCTCCTCGACCGGAAAATCGAATCGAACGGAGTTATGGAAATGGCAAAGAAACTCGGAATCAGTATCATTGCATATTCACCATTGGCACAGGGAATTATTACCGGCAAATTTCATGAAAACCCTGAATTGCTTAAAAATATCGGACTACGGAAACATAGTTCACTTTTCAAACCAGAGGGTCTCAAAAAAAGTCTTCCCGTTGTAAAACTGGTGAAGGAACTCGCTGATAAATATAATGTTACACCATCACAGATTGCTCTCAACTGGCTAATACATTTTCATGG
>CAZVKW010000053.1:0-18241 GCA_964627945.1 uncultured Lentimicrobiaceae bacterium | reverse complement strand
TGCGCTATCACAACCGATGTTCGGCTGTTCATCACCCTGGCAAGAGCATCCTGAACCAATCGTTCAGATTCAGTATCGAGTGAAGATGTTGCTTCGTCAAGAATCAGGATTGGTGGATTTTTTAGAACCGCTCTTGCAATACTCAATCGCTGACGCTGCCCACCCGATAATTTCGATCCACGATCACCAATATAGGTGTGGTAACCATCTTCGAGTTGCATGATGAATTCATGTGCATTGGCTACTTTGGCTGCTTCGATCACACTTTCCATCGTTGCTGAAGTATCGCCAAATGCGATATTGTTAAATACCGAATCATTAAACAAAATACTTTCCTGGGTAACCATACCCATCAATCCACGAAGCGAATCAATCTTCAGATCGCGTATATCGATCCCATCAATGAAAATACCACCTCCCACAACATCGTAGAACCGTGGCAAAAGGTCAGCCAAAGTTGATTTTCCTCCTCCTGATTCACCGACAAGCGCTATCATTTTGCCCTTTGGGATCGTAATATCCACACCGCGGATCACTTCTTCCTTTTCGTACCGGAAACTAACATCGCGATATTCAACACTTTGTTTAAATTCACTAACGGAAATAGCACCCGGTCGCTCAATAATAACTTCCTCAGCATCAAGGATTTCAAAAATTCTCTCGGCAGAAGCGATTCCTTTCTGGATGCTATAAAATCCCTGTGCAAAAGTCTTTGCCGGTGGGATAATCTGCGAGAAAACAATGATATAGGTAATAAAATCGGCTGCTTTGATAGATGATGAATCAGATAGAACCAACTGACCTCCAAACCAAAGAACCACTACAATCACGAGCGAAGAAAGAAACTCACTCAAAGGTGAACTGAGGTCGCGACGACGGTAAATACTTACCATCAGGCGTGTATATGTGCTGTTCTGCTTTTTAAATTTCTGATCAGAATACTCAATGGCGTTGAAAGCCTTGATAATTCTCAGTCCTGAAATCGTTTCTTCGATGGTCGACAGCATACCTGCAAGCTGATTCTGCCCGGTTTTGGATGATTTACGTAAACTCCGGCCAATCCGTCCAATAACAAACCCTGTCAATGGAAGTATAATCACCACAAAAAGAGTCAGTTGCGGACTCATACTAAACATAAAAATGAAAAATGCAAGTATTGTAACCGGATCACGGATGATCATTTCAAGATAATTCATGATCGAATATTCAACTTCCTGCACATCAGTCGTGATACGGGCCATGATATCGCCCTTCTTATGTTGGTTATAGAACGAAAGCGGAAGTATCAGAATCTTTCGGTAGATAGCGTTGCGGATATCGTTTACAGCCCCGATCCGCACATTGGCCATATAAAACATAGCAAAATAGCGGGCAACATTGCGCAGAAAAAAGGCAATGATGATTACTCCACAAATGAATATAAGTGCCTGAACCTGACCTTTATCAACAATGATACTGCTAATCAGGTAGTTCATATTTCCGAGAAGCGCTTCGGAACTGAAAGACCATTCAGGACGTGTAGTAACAAGAGAATCTGTGCCAAAAAGCAGATTGAGGAATGGAACCAGCAGAGCGAATGAAAAGAGCGAAAAAATAATCGTCAACAGATTGAAAACCACATTGAGAAGTGCATATCCCCAATAAGGTTTGATATAGGATAGAATCCTGTAAAATTTGTTCATTTTTATTAAAATTGGGGTTCGATCCCGGTGTAGTTCATTGGACTAACTGACAATAATTCAGCTTTTATCTGATCTGTAACAGGCAGATTACCAATCCATTCCTTCATCGATTGTTCATTGATTCTGGCATTGGTTCTTGTTAATCCCTTTAACATTTCATAGGCGCCTTCAACTTGCTCGCGACGCAGAATTGTTTGAATCGCTTCGGCAACCACAGCCCAGTTCTGATTCAGATCTTCTGTAAGTTTTGCTTCATGAAGCATCAATTTCCCAAGGCCTTTCTGAATGGATTTTATTGCGATCAGGGTGTGGGCAAGCGGAACCCCAATATTCCTTGTTACGGTTGAATCGGTAAGGTCGCGCTGAAGTCTGCTTATTGGAAGTTTTGCGCTCAGATGTTCAAAAATCGCGTTCGCAAGTCCAAGATTTCCTTCTGCATTCTCAAAATCAATTGGATTTACCTTATGCGGCATAGCTGAAGAGCCTACTTCACCGGCAACGATCTTCTGCTTGAAATAATCCATCGAAACATACATCCAGATATCACGACAGAGGTCGATCAGGATATTGTTGATGCGCTTAATAGCGTCGAACCAGGCAGCCAGATAATCGTAATGCTCTATTTGTGTGGTAGTTGACTGCCTATGCAACTCGAGATTTTCCTGTATGAAATGATTGGCAAATGTCTGCCAGTCGATTTCAGGATAGGCTACATGATGCGCATTAAAGTTCCCTGTTGCACCTCCAAATTTTGCGGAAAACGGAATAGCGGCCAGCATTTGCATCTGGTTATTCAATCGCTCAACAAACACATAAATTTCCTTTCCTAATCGGGTCGGACTGGCTGGCTGACCATGGGTGCGGGCCAGCATGCTGATGTTTTTCCATGAAACTGCCAGTTCGTGCAATTGAGCTATCAGACTGTCCATCAAAGGTTTCATAACCAAATAATGTGCTTCTTTAACAGATAAGGGTAAGGCTACATTGTTGATATCCTGAGAAGTAAGTCCGAAATGGATAAATTCTTTGAAAGGTTCAAGTGCAACTTCGTCAAATTTCTGTTTGAGGAAATATTCAACAGCTTTTACATCATGATTCGTAACTGATTCGATATCCTTTACAGCCTGTGCATCGCTTAATGTAAATTCCTCATAAACAGCCCGTAACGTATCAAAATATGTATGATCAAATGTTTTCAGTTGTGGCAATGGTAGTTCGCACAAGGCGATAAAATATTCAATTTCGACCATTACACGGTATCGGATAAGGGCAAATTCGGAAAAGAACTCGTCGAGTTCACTCACTTTCGAACGATAACGTCCGTCAACTGGACTGATAGCAGATAATGAAGACAGTTCCATGGGAATCAGATTAATGGCCAAAGGTACAAAAAAACCCTGCGTTTACAGTCTGTTATGCTCCTAACAGGAATACAAACGACCTTTTAAGTACTTTTAACGATAATCAAATCAATCATTAAGGTAATCTTCCTGCTTTACTACCCTTGAGCATCTTTCGACACTTCGGGCAGAAAAATAACCCAATCCACCAGGCTCAATATTCGTTGAAATATTCGCTGGTGGACCACTGAACAAAGGTGTTGAAATTCCAGATTCAGACTGAAGTTCAATGAAAAAATTGAAATAATTTTCTGTGATTGAGGATAAAATCAAAGTGATCGTATCCCCAACATTTACTTCTGAACCCCTTAAAAAAAGCATGGTTGCACCGTTCGAATAGTTTCCGTTGATAAACCGGTCATCGGTAACAAAACTCCGGTTGGCGGTATCGGTCATCATACGTCCATTGATTAGAATATCAGCTTTGTAGAAATCTGTTGTTGGTGGTTCAAAAGCATAAAGATTTACCGACCAAAACTCCCAGACCGGTTCATAAACCAATCCAATTGAATCGATTGTATATTCAGTTGCCGGAAGTTTGTCGATGGCAGTAAAATCGCTCTTTTCACCCAAAGGTTCGGCAAGATGAATTTTTAATTGATACTCCATCCCTTTCTCTCCCTGAAATCCTGCTGGTGTTTCATAAATACCATTCGCCGGAGATTGTTCAACCAATTGAATGACTGCATCTTCCGTCTCAAGCGTAACGGTGGCTCCTGAAATCGCAGGGGGCAATTCATTGTGAAAATAATCAGCCGAAGATGTCAGTTTTATCTGATGCGGACCGGGTTCGGTTGTCACAGCTCCATCAACAACCAATCTGATTTCAGACGGATCAAGCTCAATTTCAATTATTTCCGTGCATGAAAAGGCTGAAAGAAGCAAAAAACCAAATGCAATATTCCGTATGTATTGATTTCTATTCATTAAAAATGAAAATTATAGGTTAGTGCCGGAACAATTCCAAAAAGATAAGTCATTTCCGCTTTGGTGACATTGGGTTGATCGGGATCAGCCACAAAGTTAATCACCCAAGGATTCTTACGGTAATAGGCATTATAGGCCGAAAGATTCCATTCTCCATGCCATTTTCTGTTGGCTTTTTGTTTGTTTCTCAAAGTAACAGAAAGATCCAGACGATGATAATCGGGCAGGCGATACGAATTTCGGTCGGAATAAACCGGTGCGATTGTGTTTCCGATCACAAAACGGCCCGTTGGAAAGGTAACCGGCGATCCGGTTGAGTAAACCCAGGTTGCACCTACAGTAAGGCGTTTGCTGATGTCGGCATTCACAACGATGGAAATATCATGTGGCCGATCATAACTGGCGGGATAACGATCTCCCTGATTAATTTCCTCAATCTGTCTGAAAGTGCGCGACCAGGTATAAGAAATCCAGCCGTTGATGCGTCCGTCGGGTTTTTTCAGCATAAATTCAAGTCCCTGTGATTTTGCTTCACCAAACCTCAGCTCACCATCAATATACTGATTCAGAAGTAGTTCAGCATGATCTTTAAAATCAATCGCATTGTGATTCAATTTAAAAAATCCTTCGATCGATGATTCAAGTTGCAGTTTTGGATGATAGCGGAAATACCCTAGTGAGAACTGATCTCCTTTTTGTGGTTCCACATTTGGAGAAGAGGCGAACCAGATATCCAGAGGAGTTCCGGCAGTGGAATTCTGGGCAAGATGTATATACTGAACATTGCGTGTATATGCACCTTTTATTGACGATTTTTCGTTCAGAATATAAGAGAAACTCATGCGGGGTTCGAGCGCAGAATAGGTATGATAAACTGAATTTCCTGAATAAACAGTCGAGTCAGTCTTTTGATAATCAGTATCATAATGGTACAATGTCCCGGGACCCATATTACTGAATGTACTGAAGCGCAATCCATATTTCAGGTTGAGCCGGCTACCTATTTTTTGCTCATGACTTACATAAAATGCCGTCTCGAGTGCCAGATTATCCGGAACCTGCACCTTACCAAAAGCGGTTTCACTCCCTTTTCCTTCGGCAGTTCCGGGTTTAAACAAATGGTGAATGATATTCATCCCGAATTTCAGGTTTGAACGGCTGCTTGTAAACCAGGTGAAATCAGCTTTCACACCAAGATCACGCATTGCGGAAGTCCATTCAAATGCATTTGGCTGATTATCAGGAATTCCCAATCCGTAGTTGAAGCGACTATAGATCACTGAAACATTCGAAAACAGTACCGGACTAAATAGATGATTCCAACGGAAAGTCAATGTTTGATTTCCCCAGCCCATTCCGAAATCATCATTCTTAAAAACATCTTTCCCGAAATAACCCGATACAAAAATCCTGTTATTCTGGTTGATTACCAGATTGGCCTTGGCGTTCAGATCATAAAAATAGAGTGTGTTTCCCTTGAGTTTTTCGTCTTTCGATAAAAGCAGAAAAAGGTCGGCATAGGTCCTTCGTCCTGAAACCATAAATGATGAATTTCCTTTATTGATAGGCCCTTCGAGTGTTAAACGGCTTGAAACTGTTCCAACTCCTCCCCTGCCTGAAAATTCCTCGGTATTTCCATCATTCATCCGAACATCAACCACTGACGACAGTCGACCGCCATATTGTGCAGGAATATCGCCTTTGAAAAGCTCCACACCTTTCACCGCATCATTGTTGAAAACCGAAAAGAATCCCATCAGATGCGATGGATTATACACCAGCGCTTCATCGAGCAAAATCAGGTTCTGATCAGGACTTCCGCCACGAACGCTAAAACCCGAGCTGCCTTCGGAAACGGACTGAACTCCGGGCAAAAGCTGGATTGCTTTCAAAACATCCACCTCACCCATTAGGGCTGGTATTTGTCGTATCTGCTTGATTTCCAGTTTTTCCACACCCATCTGTGCATTCTTCATCCGCTCTTCGCCACTTTCACCTGTCACAACCACTTCATCCAGATCAAATTCAGCCGGCTTCAGTTTAAAATCTTTTGAAACATTACCTGATATCTGAAATGTTTCCCAAAGTGTCTCGTATCCCAAATAGGAAATCATGACCTCCATTTTTCCTTTGGGAACATTCAGCGTATAAAATCCATATGTATTTGAAACAGAAACATTTCCGTTTGTCTTACAATAAACAGTAGCTCCAATCAGTGTTTCTCCGCTATGGTTATCCTTTACAGAACCACTCAGATGGTAATCATCCTGTGCTTGTACATACAGGGAGACAATAAAAAAGGCAAAAAAGAAAAAGAAGGGGAGACGATTCGTCCTCACCCAATGAGAAACAGCTTTCAAATGCACAGAATAGGATTAATTACTTTGTTCAGATTATCAACAACTCAATTTGATTTAGGTTCAAATCCACCAAAGAGGAATGAAATTGTTCCGGTAAAACTATTGAACTCTTTATTGTTGAAATACTTTTTTGTTCCAATATATTGAAGATCTGAATTATATGCTTCATATTCAAGATCGGTTCCACTCACAATCCGATAACCTACTCCCACATTTACTTTAAACCAACGGGCAAGATTGAACTCGGCTTCGATCTGAGGTGTCATAACAAATACCACATCTTCAATGGTTTTAGAATTGTAAGAAGCATACGGATCCATGTGTTCGTAAAGACTTATAGAGCCCCAGCCAATCTTTGCACTGCATGCAAGATGGATGGCTTCTGCAGGATGCATCATTCCACCGATCCAGAATCCACCATGACCAAAAGAGACAGGAACATTGCTAAAATCACGGATTAAACCGCTCTGAGCGTCAAACAGGATAATATCTTTATAATGAAATGTTGACAGGCCTATTCCATAGCCACCAAAAAATAAATTATTCACAATCATTGCTCCGCCTCCACCGGAAGAAACAGCAAATTCGCCATTTACACCGGAGAATTCTACCAATGGTCCGCCAAATCCACTGATATGCAATGGTTTATTTGAATCGAAAATGGTGCGGTACTCCTGCGCTGAAGCAGTAAAAGTTGCAATTGAACAAACAATTACAAAAAGGATCAGGAATTTTTGTTTAGTTTTCATCACTCATTAAGTTTTGGAGAATATTTCACAATTAGGTTGTTGGAACGAAATTTGAGATCAAATTTAATGCAAATCAATGTCAGCCAATAACGTCTGGTATTAATTTTATATTTTACATCGAATTAATAAAAAATTGAAATGACCGAAGAAAAGCAAAAGATATACCGCAGCCTGTTTATTCCCTCGCTTTTTCTGGCACTTATGTGGCTGGTCAAACTGGCTGAGTATGTTTTTGACCAACGCTTATCTTTTCTGGGCATTACTCCGCTCGAATTACGTGGTTTGGCCGGAATTATCCTTTCACCCTTTCTGCACGGCGACTGGAAACACCTGATGGCCAATTCAATCCCAATGTTGGTTCTGGGTGCTTCCTTATACTATTTTTACAAAGAAATAGCCAACAAAGTATTGATTCTCATTATTTTACTAACCGGAACCTGGGTCTGGCTCGGAGCACGCGAATCGACACATATCGGAGCAAGCGGTGTGATTTATGGTCTGAATTCGTTTCTGCTTGTCAGTGGAATGCTGCGACGTGAAAGTAGACTTATGGCTCTTTCGCTTATCGTTGTTTTTCTTTACGGAGGCATGATCTGGGGTGTATTTCCTGAATTTTTCCCAGAGAAGAACATCAGCTGGGAATCACATCTGAGCGGACTGGTGGCTGGAATTGTACTTGCAATTTTCTTCAAGGAAGAGGGAATACAACGGAAAAAATACTCCTGGGAACTGGAAGAGTCAGATAATGAATATGTTTCAGAAATTGAAGAAATTCTCCCAGAGGAAGAAAGACCTTATTGGAACATTCCGGAACCAGATAAAAAGGAC
This sequence comes from uncultured Lentimicrobiaceae bacterium, assembly GCA_964627945.1. GTDB lineage: Bacteria > Bacteroidota > Bacteroidia > Bacteroidales > F082 > CAJBPB01. The sequence continues at coordinate 10,295 of CAZVKW010000053.1, read as the reverse complement.
CTGACCGTGGTGTACCATTTGAAAAGTACAAACGAGCCTAAAGTATAGGTCTTTCAGCCTTTTATACGCTTTTTGTTCATTACAAACTGATCAAACATGAGGAGTAAGAACGCTGTTCCAACCCCAATCCCGGTGAAAACATACCAGATATTCTGCGGAGAATACTGTGTCCAGAGATAATTTGTCAGAGTCGTCTGACTCATTCCCAGCTTTTCGCCGGCAAACTGATAGAAATCATTCAAAGTAAACTGGTCAGAAATCGCAGGTATTTCGATTCCTTTGGCTGTCAGATCGGTTTTTAAAAGTGTCAGTTTGTCAGACATGCTGCCATAAACACGGCCGGATAAAATACCGGCAAGGAAATTTCCTCCCGACATGGGCAAAAAGGAACAACCCATATATAATCCGACCTTATCGGCAGGAGCAATTCGCCCGATATATTCGGTGATTTTGGGCGAACTGGCCATTTCACCGAAACCAAAAATCAGGATAGAAATGAACAAATAAAACGGATTGTTGAAAGCGAACGTAAGACCGATCCCGATTGATGCGACGAAAATACCGGCAACCATGGCCCGAAGTGGACGAAGTTTCATCACAATTCCGGATACAAGTATCTGAAATATAACGATATACATCGCGTCAATATTCAACAGCATTTCCGGATTCACTGTTCCCTGCTCTGTTCCAAAAATAGAGGCCAGACGAGGAGAAATATTGTACATCGACTGATACATCTGGGTGGTATCCATCCATTGATCGATAAAAATCGGCAGTGAATAAAACAACTGGAAATACATGCTCCAGAAACCAACGATCAGCACCAGAAAGGTAAAGAAACGAATGTCCTTCAGTGCAAACACAATGTTTTTCAAGGCTTTACCAACAGATTGCATCAGTGATTCTGAAGTTTGTGTGCGCTCAGGCTCCTTATAGAAAAATAAAACCAGAATGAAATTTACCAGAATGATCCCGGCAGACAGATAGAAAACAAGATCCCATGAAATTTCGCGCATCTTGCTTGCCACAAAAGGTCCGACCATAGCTCCGATATTCACCATCATATAGAAAATACCAAAACCTATCGATGAATTTTTTTCGTTTGTTGTTTTGGCGATGGTGGCTGAAATGACCGGTTTAAAAAGCGCTCCGCCTACTGCGATATAAAAGAAAGCTGCAAAAACCAGACTATATCCTGTAAGAAAACCCATGATCAGATAACCCGTTGAGAGGATTCCGAACGACAGCAGCAAAACCTTTTTAAAGCCCAGACGATCAGCTATGGAGCCGGTGATGACAGGTAAAAAATACAGGATCGCTGTAACAGTTCCCATCATCGAACCTTTCTGTTCCTGTGAAAAACCAAGTGCACCTGTATCTGTTGACGCGGTCAGATAAATGGCGAGCACATTAAACAGCCCATACCAGGCCCAGCGCTCGAAGAGTTCCATGCTGTTGGCAACCCAGAAATTACGTGGAAATTGTTTGAAAATATTCGCCATAAATGTTCTGAATGAAGTAATTTAGGCGAATTTATGACAATCATGCAAATACGCATCAAATCCGCAGTAATTCTTTCCTTCCTGCTGATCAGCAAAGGTCTATTCGCACAGGAAAAGCACAGTATAGGGATTCATTATCTTCATGGATGGAACGAAATGTATCAACCCCAGCTTGTAGGAGCCGCCAGCCACAAAGGAAATGGTAGCAGCCAATGGGGAATGCATTATTCATATGGTTTCAACGAAAAAACCAGGCTTATCACGGGTTTTTCCTTAACACGAAGCCGTTTTACAACAACACCCGCTCCTGTTAATCCGCCGCAAACATCCTATGAAGCAGAAATTGGATTTATGAGTATTCCTATCGGAATAGATTATGACTTTTCAAAGTATTTCTATATCAGTGGAAGTCTGCTTTTCGATGTTCAGTTCTCGAAAACAAAAGATTCCTCTATCGACGATCAGAGTGGAATTGGTCTGGCAGCCGGAATTGGAGGAAAATATCAGTATAAACGCCTGATTTTCTATGTTCAGCCGCTCATTCAGATGCATTCGGTCATTTCTTTTCAGGAAAGCTGGAAGCATGAACGAATGCTGGAGACAGGCATCGAAGCCGGACTTGCAGTAAATTTCTGAAGATCAGTTCTTTTAGAAGCGGAATCGTTTCACCCGGTAGGCACACTCGCCCATATCTGTCGGAAAAGTCTTTAAAAATCCTAATCCGGCCAGTTTTTCATTTTCTTTTTCAAGTCTGATCAGCAAGACCGGTTCTACAATTACCTGCATAGCCATATCACTTCCGGGAGGAAGACAGGAGCGGCTTCCCGCTTTATACCACAGATCCGTTAGCGGAATTTTTTCCTTCGTAAGTTGGTCAATCAACTGATTCACATCAAATTGTTGCACAGGATCTTCGCTGAATTTGAAGGAATAATACACTCCTTTCGGGAAATCGAAAGCTGACGAACTATGATCTTCCAGCACAGCATTGATGGTGATTGAAGGTGCTTTTTTTGTTGAAGAACAGGCTGACAGGATAATCAATGTTGCGATCAGGATATTTGGAAGTACTTTTTTCATAACTAATGATTTCAAAATGAATGCCATACAAAACAAAACGGGCAACGTAATGCTGCCCGTTTTCAGTAGTGACCCCGAAGGGATTCGAACCCCCAACCCTCAGAACCGGAATCTGATATTCTATCCATTGAACTACGAGGCCATTGCTTTGCAAAAATAGGGAATTTCGGCACAACAACAACGAAAAAATCCGGACGATGATGGTCCGGATTTTCAGGCTTTTGTGGAACTGGAGGGAGTCGAACCCTCGTCCAAACAAGGAATACCTAAGCTTTCTACATACTTATTTTGCTATTGGTTTTCGTTGCCGGTAAGGGAACAAACACCCTAAACCTGCACTTATCTTCTGAATTTCGCCGTGCAACCGAAGCTTTTACGCGACTATCCCAACTTTGATTAGCACTCCGTGATCAGGCCGGCATCGGGCGTATCCACCTGCGGAATGTCTCGTCCCGTCACCTTGTGTCGGGATGAAGCGCAGTCTTACTGTAATTCAGACTATGCAGCGAGAGCAAAACTTGTTTCGCCAATTGTGTTTTGCGATCAAGATTAACGAGCGTCACCGCAAGGCTCGGTATGCTTACATAACCATTCATCTTGCTGTCAAAACCGGTCAGCCCCAAAATAGTTTGTATTGTATTCCGATCAAAAATTGTTCCGAAACACATCGCAAAGGTAATGCAAATTTCAAATGGAAGTGCGGAGTGAACTAAAGTGCGGAGTGAGCTAAAGTTCGGAGTTTAAAATTATAACTCTAAGTACTCTAGGCACTTTAAGTACTCAAGGCACTTTAAATTACTTCGGCCTTTTCGCCGGTCGCTGACCACGGGTCTTGGGTTTTTTATACTTGGCTTTGAGCTTGTCTTTCCGCCTTACCGTATAATTGGTCTTTTTATTCTTCTCACTTTTCTCATGAAATGAAGGTCCGGAAGGTGCATCAGGCGCATTGATCAAAGCGATTTCCTTCATGCGAACGACCGGCTTTTCATCTTCGGTTAGTTCCTCCGAAATTTCCAGATCTTCGGGCAATACAAGTTCATGGATTCGTTTCTGCATGAATTTCGAAATTCCCTGAAGTGCCTTTTTCTGAGCCGTTATCACAAAACTGATGGCATCACCATCCTGATCGTAACGACCCGTTCTGCCAATGCGGTGAATATAGGTTTCGGGATCATCCGGAAGATCGAAGTTGATCACATGCGAAACTTCCGCGATATCGATCCCGCGGGCAATGATATCTGTTGAGACGAGTAAGCGGGTCTCACCATTCTTGAAACTTTCAACGGCTCTGAATCGCTGATTCTGAGATTTATTCGAATGAATCAGTCCAACTTTTGCTCCAAAAACCGGTTCAATCTGTTCGTAAACATCGTCGGCCAGCTTTCGTGAAGCCACAAACACCAATACCTTGTTCATGCTTTCGTTCTGTTGCAGAAGCAATTTCAATAAATTGATCCGGGTATTAAAGTTTGGAGTCAGATACAAAACCTGACGGATATTTTCGATTGGAGTACCGGCCGGAGCTGCTTCAATTCTTTCAGGATTTGCAAAAAAAGTATCCAGAATCGATTCAACATCTTCAGTCAGTGTTGCCGAAAACATCAGGTTCTGACGGTTGAGAGGCAGAATTTCGAACAGATTCACCAGTTGATGGCGAAATCCGAGCGAGAGCATCTCATCCACTTCATCGATAATGAACTGCCTGATATACTTGGTATTAATACTTCCCTTCAGAATCAAATCGAACAAACGACCCGGAGTTGCCACAAGCAAATCTACTCCATTCGCAAGCATTGCCGCCTGTGTATTAATGTTGGCACCACCATACACTCCGGCAGCTTCAAAATTCATGAATCTGGCAAGTTTTTTGGCTTCTTCAGTAACCTGAACCACAAGTTCACGGGTGGGAACAACGATCAGAATCTGTGGATTCCTGTTTTTGGCAAACTTCCACATCCGCATACAAGGCAACAGATAAGCGAAAGTCTTGCCGGTACCGGTTTGTGCAATGCCCAATACATCTTTTCCCGACATGATGACCGAAAATACTTTTGACTGTATGCTTGTAGGATGAATGACCCCCATTTCGTCGAGGGCGTTGAGCAGTGGGGTATTCAGATTCAGGTCGCGGAATGTGAGCATGGGGCAAATTTCCGGCAAAGATAGCACTTCCAGCCGAAACAGCAGCTTTCCGATGCTAAAGTGCTGATTAGTTGTATCGCAGATAAGGTTTAAGCCGTTTGATTCCCAATGAGTCGCCTTTATTCAGACCCACGAGTTCGTTCCAGCTTTTCACGAATCCCTGCCTTTCTCGTTTGTTCACAACAGCCTTCGTGAGTTCATAATTCATATATGGATGCTTCATCAACTCTTTGAAAGTGCGCCGATTGAGATCGAGATAAGTCTGTACACGGGCTTCGACTATAAAATAGCCCTCTATTTTCAGGTATTTGACTGAATCAATGCCAAAAACCTCACGCAGTTGTTCTTTTTGAAGATAGCCGCCAAGCGAACGCCGGTACTGAAGAATACGGTGGGCAAACCATGGTCCGATTCCGGGAAGTTCGACCAGTTGAAGCGAATCAGCAGAATTCAATTCAATTGCTGTAAATGGACGATTTACTACAACATCTGTTGAATCACTATTTCGATCCGGAATACTTGTTTTCTCATCCAGACCTTCTATCCTGATAAAAGGTTCCAAAACACGGTATTCGGCCAGTGTAAGGCTGTAAATCTTTTGCAGATCACTATTTTTCAAAAACTTACCTCCGCTCTTCTCGAAATTGAGAATGTTCTTGATCTGCTTTTCGGTGAGTCCCATTTTTCTCCAATCATCTTCAGGTAGATGGTTTGGATCGAAAGGAAAAGGTTTCAAACGGTCGGCCAGGGCCTCCGCTTCAGGATTTGCGATATCAAAAAAAGTTTTCTTTTCTTTTTGTTCTTCCTGCTGAAACTGATCACGCAGGGCGATAATGGAATCAAGATTATGCAGAGGCAGAGCTTGTCTTTTGATGATCATTCCGGGAACCAAATTAATCACAACCAATATCATCAGTACAATCATCAGAACCAACATCGCATATTGCTCGCGTCTGCTGAAACTCATCCGTTGTTTGAATGCCTGCTTCAAAGGTTGATCAAATTAAAAAAGTTCGACTCAGAAGTTGTTTTATTCGTAACGCAATGACTCAATCGGATCGAGACGTGCTGCCTTATTTGCCGGAGTGATTCCTGAGATTAAAGCAACGCCCAGACATAGCAGTAGACCAGTGACAATCCATAGCCATGGGATTATAAAGGCGCTGCCAATAGCATACGAAAGGATATTCCCGACACCTATTCCTGCAATAATTCCAAATAATCCGCCAATTTGTGCAATCACGATTGCCTCAACCAAAAACTGGTTTCTGATTGTGCGCCGGGTAGCTCCCATTGCCTTGCGTATCCCTATTTCGCGCGTACGTTCGGTCACCGAAACCAGCATAATATTCATCAAACCAATGGCTGCACCCATCAGGGTAATCATTCCGATAAAGGTAGCCCCCAACCGAATCTGCAAAGTGAGATCTATCATCATCTTGGCGATATTGTCGCTCTTGGCAATCATAAAAGTGTTTTCCTGACCAGTCTGATCGCCGCGGATTACCCTGAAAATGCCTGTTGCCTCACCGATAGCAGACTCCATTTCTTCGGCTTTGTTTGTCCTTACGCTGATGGCATAGTTCATATCGGGACGTGCAAAATATTGCCGCACATTGTTCAAAGGAAGCAAACAATCGCGGTCGCCGCTGAAACCCATGCTTGTTCCTTTTTCCTTCTTTACGCCAACAATCCGGTATTTTCCCGGGCCAACTGAGATAATTTTACCGATCGGATCTTCATTTTTCGTAAACAATGATTTAACAATATCACTCCCAACGATCACCACATGTGCGCCGTTCTGAACTTCAGTTGCAGTCAGATTTCGTCCCTTATCTACCTCAAAACCTGCATTAAACAGATAATTTTCATCGATTCCGACTACCTGAATATTCGGGTTCGTTTTCTCGAGTTCATATTTCAGGGTAGCAATCCCTGTACCGCGTGTTGAAATACTTGTGGATGCAGGAAAGGTAAAGCGTTCCTTAAAATCCATTGCTTCGCGATAGGTGATGGATTTATAAGACTTGGCGTTGTTGCGCTGACCGCCCATATGCACGACCATCTCACGGTTGCGGATATTGAATGTGTTCGATCCCATCATCGAGAAATTCTCATTGAGATAGTATTCCATTGAGTCGATGGCAGTTAAAATCCCCACCAGAGCCATAATTCCAAAACCAATGATGGCCACCGTGAGCACGGTACGGAGGGAATGACTGCGGATTGACTCGAAAGAGATCCGTATGTTTTCGATAGCCGCTTTACTGATCTTCATTATTCACCTTTTTTACCAAAAGCCAGATCGCCGGCATCGCCCAATCCGGGAACAATATATGCCTGAGCCGTAAGCTCATCATCAATTCCACCGACCCAGATGGTGACATTTTTCCCTGACACATTGCGTTTGATATATTCTACACCTTCGGCACTGGCCAATGCAGAAACGATGTGGATATGTGAAGGTTTTCCAAGAGCGAGTAATCCTTTCAGTGTTTTCAGGATCGATGCGCCCGTAGCAAGCATAGGATCACTCAATATCAACACTTTATCATCTATCGACGGACTTGAAATATACTCTACCCTGATGTCAAAATCCTCGTTTTTGTCATATTTGCGATAGGCAGTGATGAAGGCATTGTCGGCCTTGTCGAAATAATTGAGCAAACCCTGATGCAAGGGCAATCCGGCTCGCAGGATGGTTCCCAGAACAGGCTGCTGTGCAAGCAATTGCATGGAGGCAACACCCAAAGGAGTTGTTACTTCAACTACCTGATATTCTAGTGTTTTACTAATCTCATACGCAAACACCTCACCTATTCTTTCGAGATTCCGGCGAAAACGCATGCGGTCGGTTTGAACTTCGGCATTCCGGATTTCGGCGATGAACTGATTGAAAATAGAATTACTTTCTCCAAGGTTTCGTACCATCTGTCTGATTATTGATGTTCAGCAAAAATAAAGATTCTGCAGCATAGAATCGTCAGAATACTAAAATAAAGCTGGACTGATTTGAATGAAAATTAAACAGTTGTTATAATTCATGACTTAATGCTTTTTCCTACGCTTGATGATATCCATTCCTAAACGCAGGATCCACGGCAAACGGTTGATTATGACACCCGGATAATGGGTCTGTTGACTTCCGAATCCCTTGTAAAAACGTGCGAGACCATCATTGTCCGATCCTTCAAAATCGAGGATGAACTGGCTCGGGGCCGATTCGCGGATTACGCTGTCAATCAGAAATGTAAGTGCTTGATTTTCAAGAGCCGTCTTATTTGTTCCTGAAAATAAGAATACTATTTTATTGTGACTCTTCATGAAAATTGCTCCGGCACACAATTCGTTTTTGGCCGTTACAACGCCGTAAATACTGGCCTGACCCCTGTAAACTGCTGTATTTGTGAGAGTAAGCAAACGAGCATATTCCATATCATTCCAGTGACTGATGGTGCGTCCCCGGTTGCGGCGAAACAAGCTTATGATGTCTTCCGGTCGGGTATTGCGTGTAAGACTAAGGCCGGCTTCGAGCGATTTTTTGAGGTTCCGTTTTGTATTGGTCGAATATTTGGCATGAATCTTATCGTAGGTATTGATCAGGTCGAGTTCATGATTCCTGTGACGCTGAACCAATCCAATCTTTGCCTCAGGCTTGTTATGGGTATTGAGTCTGATATCCACAAAGCGGTAATGTGCCGGAATTGCATTCATGAAATTCCCAACAATCACGGGATTAAGCAGTGACTTTGAATAAATACCGAGCTGCTGGGCAAAAAATGGCTGAAAGAGATAAGAGATTCCAAACTTTGTATTTCCGGTAAGCGGAAAAACACGGGTGTAATTATCCTCAACAAGTGCTTCCCATCCCGGATGTACAATATCAAGATACCATGACCAGGCATACAGATTGCCATTAAAAGCCTCGCGAATACATTTGTCCCAGCCGGCCTTGTCGATTTCGTTATGCCTTAGATATCGTATCATGGAATTATTCGGCAGCTAGCTGTTCGGGCAAGGCATACAGAATGATGCTTCTGTAAACTTCCAGCCAGCCTTCCCAGCGTTTGGCATCGCTCATGGTTTCGTTGTGCCAGAGCGTGATAAAGGTTCCGTTCACTTTTTTCACCTCATCAATAAGCTGTTTGGTGAGTTCGAGTGATGAAACTGTATCGAGTTTCATATAATCGCGCAAAGATCCGTCCATTACAGCAAAAGGATGCACACGCAAAGGTGTGGCGATATCATGATCAAGGTCGTAAAAGAAAAAACTATCGGCAATACCGGCCCTGAATCCGGGCTGAGATGCGTAACCAAGAGTATAATCATCGGTAATATCGAGATCGATGAGGGTATGGTAAGTTTGCGGAAGATTCATCCGGAGAAAATGCTGTCGGCTTCGGGTGATCTCGCGGTGCAGCACCTGCGACAGATTTGTAATCTCAGATTTGAGCTTCACCTTGTCATCGAAAGAACTGTAAGAGGGGTGAATCCCGACATCGGCATAATCGCCCAAACGCCTCAACAGATTGCGGAATGCCGGGTTGCGGATCGGGATATTCTTATCATAGTCGTCATAATCGGCGAAAAGGATAAAATAAACGGGCCTGAGATTGAATTGTTTTTGCCATTCAAGCTGCAAATCGAAGGTATCGAAAGGATCGGGCAGATGTTTGCGCAACACATGGTAGCGGGTTTTCATCTCAGCAAACTGCCCTTTCAGCAAATGATTGACGAATGCTCCTGTCGTGCGGAAAAATCCCTTGTGACGGTATGCCCAGGCCGCATCGATATCATAAGTTGGTGTAAACTGATATTTTTTCGCCTTTAGTTCAAGACCGGGATAAAAATGCTTCAATTGCTCGCCCAGTTGAATACACCAGATATTGACAAGCGGCTTACGCAGGCAGCCAAGACTATGCAGGATACTTGATGTTGACTGATAGCGTCCGTGAGGATCTTTCACAAAAGGAAGATACTCTTCATAGCGGCTAACCAGATAAAAAACTGCTGAAAAAACATCATAGGGCAAAGCTGACTCACGGTGAAAAGTAGGAAAAAAAGCCATAGAATCCCCATGAACAAAGGGTTTCAGGTCCTGACTGAATATTTCCTTTTCGAACAAGAGCTGGACCTGCCGGATATGAAATTCCTGTCCGAGTCTTTCTTCGGCATAGCTCATTTTATATCCTTCCCGCGAAGTAAATACTAGTTTATCGGTGGTAAATTCGACCGAAAAGCCCAATTGTTCACCCAGAACCAGTTGAAACACATAGTGTAAGCGGTTGGTGAGCTTCGGAATGTAAACCAGTATTTTGTTCATAAGCCAAAAATAATCCTTTCTGTGTCCCAATGAGTTGAATTAGGAAAATTTAGGAGAATCCTTCTTTGAACTTTATAATTGGATTGAAAATAATCTTTAAAATTAATGCCGAAGAAATTCCATTTTCACTTGAATCCCAAATTCGTCTTGAAGTTCGGCCTCATGAGAAGCCGCAAGGCATTTATCTTCAAACCTACTCCACTCCTCTCACCTTCATCCTGATCACATAGACCGATTTTGAAGCCGTG